>URQG01000043.1 GCA_900549895.1 uncultured Lachnobacterium sp. | reverse complement strand
TACACAGGCATTTGATCCGAGTAAGCTGGAGGATCCGAGCCTGATCATTTATGCACCGGTTCGTGTACTTGGCAACAAGACGATCGTGACAAACGGTGACCAGACCGATACGATCTATGAGCTGATGGATAAGCAGCAGACCTTTGAACAGGCACTCCGCACCAGAGAGTTCGAGCCGGATGCTCCGAATTATACGCCTCGTATTTCAGGAATCATGCACATTGACAATGGTGAGTTCAATTATGCAATGTCGATTTTAAAAAGCAACAACGGCAATCCGGATGCCTGCAACCGTTACACCTTTGCATATTCCGATCCGGTAGCCGGTGAGGGACATTTCATCCACACTTATATGGGAGATGGCAATCCGCTTCCAAGCTTTGAGGGTGAGCCTACATGGGTAGAGATCGACGGAGACATCGATAGCTTTACCAACATGGTATGGGAGAACTTAAACGAAGAGAATAAGGTATCGCTTTTTGTACGTTTTATTGATATTGAGACCGGAAAATATGAGTCAAGAATCATGAATAAAAATAAGTAAACGCGGAATCAGATATGGGCACAGAGGTGTCTTGAAATCGAAGACCATGAAATAAGTGAAACACAGGATATATGAAGGAGAATTATCATGCAGGAATATGAATTAAAATACGGATGTAACCCAAATCAGAAGCCTTCCAGAATTTTTATGCAGGATGGAGAGCTTCCAATTAAAGTATTGAACGGCAGAGCCGGATACATCAACTTCCTTGATGCGTTCAACGGATGGCAGCTTGTTCGTGAGTTAAAGAAAGCAACCGGACTTCCGGCAGCAACTTCGTTCAAGCATGTTTCACCGGCCGGTGCGGCTGTCGGACTTCCTCTGTCTGAGGTTGAGAAGAAGATTTACTGGGTTGATGACATGGATGTGGAGTTTACTCCGCTTGCAAATGCCTACATTCGTGCAAGAGGTGCGGATCGTATGTCTTCCTTCGGCGATTTCATTTCTCTTTCGGATGTCTGCGACGCAGCAACCGCTTTGGTTATCAAAAGAGAGGTATCGGATGGTGTGATCGCTCCGGGATATACCGACGAGGCACTTGAAATCTTAAAGCAGAAGAAAAAAGGCAATTATTGTGTGATCGAGATCGATCCGGATTATGAGCCGGCTCCGATCGAGCGCAAGGATGTATTCGGAATCACATTCGAGCAGGGAAGAAATGAGTTACATATCGATGAGCATTTCTTTGATAATATCGTGACTGAGAACAAGGAACTGACCGAGCAGGCAAAGATTGATCTTGCCATCGCGATGATCACATTAAAGTATACACAGTCCAATTCCGTATGTTATGTAAAGGGCGGACAGGCAATCGGTATCGGTGCAGGACAGCAGTCGAGAATCCATTGTACACGCCTTGCCGGATCGAAGGCAGATAATTGGTGGCTGCGTCAGTCGCCACAGGTGCTTGGTTTACAGTTCGTTGACGGAATCAAGCGTGCGGACCGTGACAATGCGATCGATCTGTACATGGGTGAGGATTATATGGATGTCCTTGCGGACGGCGCATGGCAGAATATCTTCAAGGTAAAGCCGGATGTCTTTACCGCTGAGGAGAAGCGCGCATGGCTTGACAAGAATACGGATGTTGCACTTGGTTCGGATGCGTTCTTCCCATTCGGAGACAATATCGAGCGCGCACACAAGAGCGGTGTAAAATACATTGCCGAGCCGGGCGGATCTGTCCGTGATGACAATGTGATCGATACCTGCAACAAGTATGGAATGGTCATGAGCTTTACCGGAATCCGTCTGTTCCATCACTAATTTAAGCGTTATCGGTGCTGGTTCCGCCAGTCTCTCGGTGACACTCCATAGACATTTTTAAAGGCACGCGAAAAATGAAGCTGATTTTCATATCCAACCGCAGATCCGATATCTGCGATGGATAGGGAGGTCAGCTTTAATAATTCGGTAGCCTTGATCATACGATAGTTGATCAGAAACTCCTGAGGAGACTGACCGACAAGGCTGCGGAAAATTTTTCCGAGATAGCTTCGGTTGATGCCGCAGACAGCCGCGATATCCTCGATAGAGATATTGTTCTGAAAGTTTTGTTCAATGTAATTGATTGCTTCTTTGATATAGTATTCACTCATTCTGCCACTTGGAGCAAGGCTGGTCGATTTGGCAGACTGCAGCAGATGATCCAAAAACAGATACAGATGGCCGATCATATGATACGGTGACTCTGTTGAATGCTGGATGATATAGAGCATTTCATTGGCGAGATTTTCCCGTAATTCCTTTGAGTGGGAATGATAAACGGGTGAATCCTTGCACAGATCCGTCATAGCGAGCGTTTCTTTGACGCGCAATCCATCAAATTCAATCCACATATATTCCCATGGCAGCCGGGAGTCTGCGATATAAGTATTGATCTGTCCGGGAAAAATCATAAAGCCCTGTCCGCTTTTTATGGAATAGGTTCTGGTATGTCCTTTGGCATCATCTGCCAACAAAGTTCCCGTTCCGGAGAGAACATAGTGAAATAAGTAATGGTTACGTGTAGCCGGACCAAAGGAGTGACCCGCCTCACATTGTTCATATCCGAATTGATACATGCACAGATCAATGAAATTCTCATTTGGAAAAATATGAAAAAAAGTTTTGTCCATAGCAATCTCCTTATATACCATAATGCGACATCTGCGATGATTATACCACAAAATATCGCATTTTGACATAAAACAATGAAAATGATGCTATTTTTGTATGCAAAAGGGTATGTTATAATTGATTTATTAAAAGAAAGCAAAACAAAGCGGAGAAAGGAAGAAGATATGGCAAAAAAGAGTATTTGTCGCAGTGTGGCGCTTGCACTGGCATTGGGAATCGGCGTGACTGGTGCTACAGGATGCGGAAGTGGCAAAGGTTCAAGTGGTAAGACAGAAATTGAAGTGGTTTCTTACAAGCCGGAAGCGGTTGCCGCGTTTGAAGAAATTGAGAAGAGATTCAATGAAACACATGAAGACATTCATTTGACGATATCATCTCCAAATGAAGCTATGACAATTTTGAAAACGCGTTTCATCCGTGAAGACTATCCGGATATTATCGCAATCGGTGGAGATATCAATTATTCCAATTTTCTGGATGCAGATCTGTTTGAAGATATTTCGGATCTGGATGAGGTGAAAACCGTGAAGCAGGCGTATCTTGATATGGATAAGGAATTGGAGTTTATACCAAAAGAAGGGGTATATGCACTTCCATATGTTGCAAACGCGGCCGGCATTCTTTACAACAAGGATCTGTTTGAAGAGAATGGGTGGAAAGTACCGGCAACATGGAGTGAGTTTACCGCTTTGTGTGACACGATAGGGGAGAGTGGAACACTTCCGCTGTATCTGGGATTTAAGGACACATGGACCTGTCTGGCTCCGTGGAATGCCTTGGCTGTCGGACTTACGGATTCAGATACCTGCAATCAGGTAAATATGGGAAATACGACCTTTTCAGAAACTTATGGACCGGTTGCTGAAAAAATGCGTGCGATATTGGATTATGCGGAAAAAAATCCATATGCGTATGGCTATAACGATGCCTGCACCGCTTTTGCACGCGGAGAATCTGCGATGTATCCGATCGGAAGTTATGCGATACCACAGATTAAATCGGTGAATCCGGATATGAATATCGGTTCCTTTACATTTCCGGCAAATGAGAATGAGGCGGACAATGTTCTCAATTCCGGAATTGATCTGCAGTTCTCGGTGATGAAGGCCTGCAAAAACAAAGAAGCGGCATATGAGGTATTAAAATATCTGTATGACGATGAGACGATTCAGATTTATCTGGATGCTCAGGGAGGAATTGCCTGCAAGGATGGAAATTTTGCGATTCCGGAAACACTTGAAGATATGAAAGACTATATCGAGAACAACCGGATGGCGGATTATCAGGATCATCATTATCCGAGTGAGATGAGCGTGGATGCTATGATCCAGACATTCCTGCTTGATACAAGTGACAATGCACAGGATAAGTTTTTGAAAAAATTCGATTCGGACTGGAAGCGCTACAATCGGGATCTGATCCGAAAAGTACAGGATTATCAGAATGAACAGGAGGATGCACAATGAAAAGAAAAGTGTCAAACAGGGATAAAACATTCTGGGCAGTCGTGATACCCGTTGTGATTTTGTTCTTTGCGTTTAATACACTGCCGATGATCAAAGGTGTGATTTACAGCTTTACAAATTATAAAGGCTATGGTTCGTATGATTACGTCGGTTTCCGAAATTATATGGATCTGTTTACCGATGCGCGGGTTGGAAAAAGCTATCTGTTTACATTTAAATATGCACTGGCCGGCACCATTCTTGTCAATGTGCTCAGCCTTATGATGGCAGTGGGACTCAACAGCAGTATCCGCTGCAAGAGCGCACTCCGCGGAATCTACTTTGTGCCAAATATTTTAGGCGGACTTGTTATCGGCTATATTTTCAGTTTCATTTTTACTTATATTCTTCCGGCTGTGGGAAATGTTTTTCACATTGGTTTCCTGCAGAACAGTATCCTTGCCAGTGAGAAATATGCATGGATCGGCGTGCTGATCGTTGGTGTATGGCAGGCGGTCGCGATGAATACGATTATTTATATCTCCGGTCTGCAGACCGTTCCGGAGGAAGTGTACGAGGCAAGCATGCTTGATGGTGCAAGCAGCTGGAAGCAGTTCTGGAAGGTGACATTTCCACTTGTGATGCCTTTTGTTACGATCAATTTAGTGCTTAGCACCAAGAATTTCCTTATGGTATTTGATCAGATTATGTCCTTGACCAAGGGTGGACCGGCGCAGAGTACAGAATCCATTTCTTATCTGATCTACAGAAATGGTATGGATGGCGGACAGTTTGGATTCCAGAGTGCGAATGCGGTTATTTTCTTTGTTGTGATCGTGGCAATCTCTCTGTTTCAGATGGTCGTTATGAATAAGAAGGAGGAACAGTTATAATGGAAATGAAAAAGAAAACCAACTGGGTACTTACCATTGTTTTGATCCTTGGAACTGTTACGGTGTTTTTTCCATTGTATATGGCTGTGATCATTGCATTCAAACAGCCGAGTGATATGACCAACGATGTGGCAGGGGCGCTTGCTTTTCCGAAACAATGGAGTCTGGATAACTTCCGTCAGGCAATGGAAGTGACGGATTTCTGGCATTCTCTGGGCAACAGTCTTTTGATTACATTGGTGACGATCGCTTTGGCAATTCTGATCCATTCCATCGCAGGATATGTGATCGGACGGGGGATGGCGAGAAAGAAGAGTTTTCGATTTATTTATCTGTATATCGTAAGTGGTATGTTTGTGCCATTTTCAATTCTGATGATGCCGCTTGTAAAACAGACGGCGCATATGGGGCTTGGAAACCGTGCGGGTGTTATCATCCTTTATCTGGTATTTTATATGCCGATGAATGTACTGCTCTATAGTGGATATCTGAAGAATATTCCGGTAGCGCTGGAAGAAGCTGCGGATATCGATGGTGCAAGCACCTGGACAACGTATTGGAGGGTCGTATTTCCGATGATGAAACCGATGCATGCGACGGTCGCAATCCTGACGGCACTCGGTACATGGAATGATGTCATGACCCCGCTTGTGATCATGTCAGGAACCGGACAGAATACGCTGCCACTCGCACAGCTGAATTTCCAGACACAGTTTGGAACGAACTATAATCTGGCGTTTGCTTCTTATATTCTGGCATTGATTCCGATTCTGATCTTCTACGTGATCTGTCAGAAGCAGATTTTAAACGGTGTGGCAAATGGTGCGGTTAAAGGATAAATAAAAAGAGGTTATGATATGGCAATTATATACAATCCGAATAAAAGAATTTTTACATTACACACAAAGCACAGCACCTATCAGATGCAGGTGGATTCGCTTGGTTATTTGCTTCATTTGTATTATGGAGCAAAAAATAATAGTTCCATGGAATATGTGCTGACTTACGCGGACCGTGGATTTTCGGGAAATCCGTATGCCGCAGGTGCGGACCGTACCTATTCACTGGACGCGCTTCCGCAGGAATTTCCAACGCTTGGAACCGGTGATTACCGCAATATTGCGCTTGACATCAAGAATAGCAGAGGGATAGAAAGCACCAATCTGCTTTATAAAAAGCATGAAATCCGGAAAGGAAAATATGCTTTACCGGGACTTCCTGCGGTATGGGCAGATGAAACAGAAGCACAGACGCTTGAAATTGTTCTTGCCGATGAGAATGCGGGAATGGAAGTGCATCTGTTGTATGGGGTACTCGAAGAAGCCGATGTGATCACAAGAAGTGCTGTGATCCGAAACATAGGGACAGAGACGGTTACGATTGAGAAAGCAGCAGCGGCATGTCTGGATTTCGTAAGCGGTAATTATGATGTGATCCGTTTCTATGGAAAGCATGCTTTTGAGCGGAACGTGGAACGCACAGTGCTTGGCCACGGAACGATCGCTTTCGGAAGCCGAAGAGGCACTTCCAGTCACCAGTATAATCCGGCGGTCATTCTGACAGAGCAGGGAACGACGGAAGAGGCTGGAAACTGTTACGGAATGCTTATGGTATACAGTGGAAACTTTTTCTGTGAGGCAGAGCGGGATCAGTACAATCAGACGCGCCTTCTTATGGGCTTAAATGATGAACTGTTTTCTTATCCGCTTGCAGCTGGCGATACATTTACAGTTCCGGAAGTGATCTTATCGTATTCACAAAACGGTCTGTCTGCTTTGTCGCAGCAGTATCATAATTGTATTCGAAATCATGTGTGCCGCAGCAAGTATGTGCACATGAGCCGTCCGGTACTGATCAACAGCTGGGAAGCTGCATACTTTGATTTTACCGGGGAGACGATTGTAAATCTGGCAAAAGAAGCTGCTTCTCTGGGCATTGATATGGTTGTCATGGATGATGGCTGGTTTGGAAAACGTGATGATGATAATTCCTCGCTGGGGGACTGGTACGTCAATGAAAAAAAACTTGGCGGCAGTCTGTCAGAACTGATCCGGCGTGTGCATGAGCAGGGAGTGAAATTCGGAATCTGGATCGAGCCGGAGATGGTAAATGAGGACAGTGATCTCTACCGTGCGCATCCGGACTGGGCAATTCAGATTCCGGGAAGAAAGCCGATCCGTTCAAGAAATCAGCTGCTTCTCGATTTCTCCAGAAAAGAAGTGCGGGATCAGGTGTTTGAGCAGATCTGTGCAGTGCTGGATCAGGGAGAGATTGATTATGTCAAGTGGGACATGAACCGGAGCATGGCAGATGTGTATGCGGGAAATCTTACCTATGATTATGTCCTTGGCGTGTACGATTTTATGGAACGCCTGACGAGCCGTTATCCGGATATGCTTCTGGAGGGCTGCAGCGGCGGCGGCGGAAGATTTGATGCAGGAATGCTTTATTATTCGCCACAGATCTGGTGTAGTGATAATACGGATGCGATCAACCGCACAAGAATACAGTATGGTACTTCTTTCTTTTATCCGGTCTCTGCGATGGGGGCGCATGTGTCTGCAGTGCCGAATCATCAGACCGGCAGGGTTACAAGCTTTCATACCCGCGGCGTGACTGCGATGGCGGGAACCTTTGGATATGAGCTGAATCCGGCTTTGTTATCGGATGAAGAAAAGCAGCAGATCCGGGAGCAGATTGCATCTTATAAGAAATATGAGCGTCTGATCAACGAGGGTACCTACTGGCGTCTGTCCGATCCGATCCATGATGAGATCGCCGCATGGATGTCGGTTTCAAAGGAACAGGATCGTGCGCTGGTCAGCGTTGTCCGGCTGATGGCGGAAGCAAATCAGGCAGCCGTCTATGTGCGTCTGCGTGGCTTAAAGCCGGAGGCTGTCTATCTGGAAGAATATAGCGGAAAGCAATATTCCGGTGCGGCGCTTATGCATACAGGAATCGTATTGCCTTTCTTCAAACACGAATATGAGGCTTACCAGTTCTCGTTTGTCGAATTGACGGAGGCGTTACATTTGTATGAGAAAGTGGGAGCATGGTGTAAAGACAAGCAGGAACATGAGCGGCTGGTCATTAGCCTGTTCGGCGGCTCCGGATCCGGGAAGACAACGATTGCCGGTGCGTTGCAGCAATATTTGTTAAATGATGGAATCGGCTGCTTCCTGCTGGGAGGAGATGATTATCCGCATCGCATTCCGAAGCGCAATGATGAGGAGCGCCTGCGCATTTTTGAGGAGTCCGGTGAAGACGGACTGCGGGACTATCTGGGAACTCCGCAGGAAATTGATTTTGACCGTATCAATGAGGTGCTTGCGGATTTTCATGCCGGAAAAAACACAATTACACTTCGCCATATGGGCAGGGAAGACGGGGAAATATTTTCGGAAGAGACATCCTTTGAAGGAATCCGGGTCCTTATTGTCGAATGGACACATGGCGGAAGTGAATACCTAGAAGGTGTGGATCTACCGGTTTTTCTTGAAAGTTCACCGGAAGAAACGAGAGAAAGACGCATTCGCAGAAACAGGGATGCCAATGCGGCAAGCCCGTTTATCAATATGGTCGTGGAACTTGAGGGTGAGAAATTAAAGCGGCAGCGCAATCGTGCGAAACTGATTGTCGGAAAGGATAAAAAAGTCTATGAACAATAAACCGATGCTCAATGCATATCCGGACAGCCTGGGCGGAACACTTGGAGATATTGTAAATTTGTTGGAAAAAGAGGAAATGAAGGATGTGTTTTCTTCTTTCTATATTCTGCCGAGTCTGTACCATTCGGATCTGGATCGGGGATTTTCTGTGATCGACTATGAACTTAACGAAGAACTGGCGTCGCGCGATGATCTGGAACGGTTGAAAGAACTTGGAATAGATCTGAAGCTGGATTTTATTTTAAATCATGCATCTGCGCAATCACCGCAATTTAAGGATCTTGTGGCAAAAGGCGAACAGTCGGAATATCGTAATTTTTTCATCAACTGGAATCAGTTTTGGGATGGCTATGGGAAGATGACGGAAGAAGGGTATATTCAGCCGGATGAAGAATATCTGAAAAAGATGTTTTTCCGAAAGCCGGGATTGCCGATTCTTATGGTAGAGTTTCCGGATGGGAAAAAAGTACCGTATTGGAATACTTTTTATCAGGAGGTACATGGCAGAGAGTATTTGGGGCAGATGGATTTAAATATCAAGTCGCAGAAGGTCTGGGATTTTTATTGCGATACATTGGGTAAAATTGCCTCTTACGGAGCTTCCATCGTGCGGCTCGATGCGTTTGCCTATGCACCGAAAACACCCGGGAAAAAGAGTTTTTTGAACGATCCGGAAACCTGGGATTTTCTTCAGCAGATCAAGAATCTTGCGCAGCCCTCAGGACTTACGCTTTTGCCGGAAATTCATGCTGCGTATGAAGAAAAAATTTACGATACACTTGCAAAAAAGGGATATCCGGCCTATGATTTTTTCCTGCCGGGACTTATCATTGACGCGATTGAGCACAAACGGGGAGTTTATCTTGCCGCATGGGCAAAGGAAATCGTGGAAAAAAAGATTGCTACGGTCAATATGCTGGGATGTCATGATGGAATCCCGCTTCTGGATCTGAAAGGAATCCTGCCGGAAGAGGATATACAGGAGTTGATCCGGCTGATCGTATCAAGGGGCGGAATGGTAAAGAATCTTCATGGACAGAAGAACATTTATTATCAGGTAAATGCCACATATTACAGTGCGCTCGGAGAGGATGATGCCAAGCTGCTGCTGGCACGGGCAATCCAGATGTTTATGCCGGGCAAGCCGCAGATCTGGTATCTGGATCTGTTTGCCGGAAAAAATGATCATGAAGCAGTGCTGCGTGCCGGAGAATCCGGTCATAAAGAAATCAATCGCACCAATTTATCGAATGAGGATATTGTTTCCGGTCTTCAGAAGGATATTGTAAGAAAGCAGCTGGAGTTGATCCGGATGCGGAACACATGGAGTGTTTTTTCGGAGGATGCCAAAGTTGAGGTTTATTGTGAAGGTGCTTTACTTACCATCGGATGGGAACTCGGTGAGGCGTTCGCAAGACTGCGTGTGGACTTTGACAGCGGAAGATATACGATTGAATCCAATGAGCCGAACAATTGCATATGAGTTAGGAGATAGCATTCACCGGGGACGGTGGATGCTATTTTTTTGATTCATAGGAAATTCTTTCCTATGAATCAAAACGCTCCGCGGGGATGCGCAGCTCGCGGAGATGAAGTTTATGCTGAGCATACCGCTCGCGCGCGAAAGTGTGCGACGAGCGCACACTTTATTTTAACCTTTTTGGTAATCGCAGATTTTACCCCTCAAAAGCAAGGTTATGAATTTCTTTCTCACAAAAACTAATGACT
>URQG01000042.1 GCA_900549895.1 uncultured Lachnobacterium sp. | reverse complement strand
GCCACCGGGTCAGCCCAGCCGGAGCACGCCGCCACAGGAGTTTCGCAATCGCCTATGATTCCTATATCATCTTTATTGCGCCTCAACCGGCTCCTTCTCTTTTCCGAGAGACCGGTATGTGCGATAAAACAAAATCGATGTGGTCGTTACGGCGATCACATCCGCGACCGGCTCCGCCAGAAATACCGCCATCAGCTTATCTTCCATAAATGCCGGAAGAATATAGATCAGAGGGATCAGCAAAAGCACCTTACGCAGCAGCGCAAGGAATACGGATGTCTTCGCATTGCCCAATGCGATAAACGTCTGCTGGCAGGAGATCTGCACACCAAAGATCAGTGATACTGCCATATAGATGCGCATTGCCCACTTGGTAAATGTGATCAGTTCCGCCTGATTCGTAAAGATCAGAATAAATGCCTGTGGAAGCAGCATGCAGATCAGCCAGATTACAGCCGTAAATGTCACACAGGATAAGAAAAGCAGCCGAAAGGTCTTCTTTACACGATCCATCTTCTTCGCACCGTAATTAAACCCGATGATCGGCTGCGCGCCCTGCGTCAGTCCCTGAATCGGCAGCATCGACATCTGCATGACCGAGGAGAGGATTGTCATTGCGCCGACCGCTACATCTCCTCCATACTTTAACAGACTTGTATTAAAGCAGATATTTAACACACTCTCCGTAAACTGCATGATAAACGGTGCCACACCAAGCGCGATACATGGTCCGACCGTCTTCGGGCGGATCCTTAAATTTTCTTTTCGAATGCGAAGTGTCGTCTGCCTGCCAAGCAGGAAACGAACGATCCACACACAGGAGATTCCCTGTGAGATGATCGTTGCAAGTGCCGCGCCCCGCACACCCATATGTAATCCAAAAATAAAGAGCGGATCTAATACAATGTTGCATACCGCTCCGATCACAACCGTCAGCATTCCGGTCTTTGCAAATCCCTGCGCGTTAATGAATGCATTCAGCCCCAATGCAAGCTGCACAAAAATCGTTCCGAGGGAATAGATCTGCATATATGCCCACGCATACGGAAGCGTACTCTCACTCGCACCAAAAAGCATCAGAATATCCGTTCCCCAGATCTGACTTACTGCCGTCACGATGACCGCCACGATCACAAGCATCGAAGTACAGTTGCCAAGAATCCTCTCCGCTTCTTCCCTGTTGCCACGTCCCATCATGATCGACGCCCGCGGCGCACCTCCCATGCTCACAAGCGCTGCAAATGCAGAGACACACATGATAAAAGGCATCGTTACTCCAAGTCCCGTTAATGCAACCGAACCTACCTTTGCAATATGTCCGATATACATGCGGTCAACAAGATTGTACAGCAGATTGATTACCTGCGCCAGAATTGCCGGAAGTGCCAGTTTAAAAAGCAGGCCTCCAATTCGGTCTTCACCGAGGTTTGCTTCTTTTTTCACTTTCTGTTCCATGATAACACTCTTTCTATTTCATAACAAAACTTTTCATCCCCTAATGAGATTATTTTGTCACTTCCGGTAAAAGTTGTCAATATCGTACCGCTTATCCATGGGACATAAGATCTCAATATAGAAAAACAGACAGAAGCCTTACGCCCTGTCTGTTTTCCTTCCTTTTCCGTCATTCGATGACATGCAGATTACTGCCTAACAAACACTAGCAGCAACACTCAAAGCTTCCGCACTCAGTCTCTCTGCTGGTGTCCGCGTGTCCGCCGGCGATACCGATATGGCTTGCGCAGCACGCTTTTTCCCGATTAAATTTACACTCGGTTGCTTCGCAGGCTACATTTGTATCCTTCTCCGGCTCACCCATCTTGTTGGTTGCACATCCGCATCCCTTGGCTGCAAAGCTTCCGCAGCTTGTCTCGGATGGTGTCTTCGCCTGCATACCCTCAACCTGAATGTCCTCTCTTCTGCAACAGTTACTCTCATTGTAAGAACAGTTTACAACATTACAATCCAGTTTTGTCATCACACATACCTCCTGATCCTATCTGATTTCTGTCGGTTTCTTATGACAGCCGACATCATCCATCGCTTCTTTCATATGGATTCTGAATTAATATGCGTAATCTGTTCCAAACTATTCTTAATTTATTGGAATGTTTTGAAGCGTTTTGATTCATGGAAAAAAATTTCCTATGAATCAAAAAAACATCCGAAGCCTGACGGCTCCGGATGTTTTCCAATTACAAATTTTACATTTTGATCTAAAATCCGTATTCCCGATTACAGGAAGATGTACTTGCAGATAAATAAGACTGCGAGGATGTACATAAGAGGTGTGATCTTCTTGTGCTTTCCGCAAACAAGGTTGAGGATTACATAAGAGATAACACCGATTGCGATACCTTCTGCGATGCTGTACATAAGCGGCATAGCGATCAGGCAAAGGTATGCAGGGATGGCTTCCGTAAGATCGCTGAAGTCAACCTTAACGATTGCGGATACCATAAGGAATCCTACGAAGATTAATGCAGGAGCGGTAGCAAATCCAGGGATTGCTGTAAAGATCGGTGCAAAGAAGATTGCAAGCAGGAATAAGAAACCTGTTACAACGGATGCAAGACCTGTTCTTGCACCTGCACCAACACCTGCAGAGCTCTCTACGAATGTTGTGGTTGTTGATGTACCGAAGATAGCACCTGCAGAAGTAGCAACGGCATCCGCAAGGAGTGCCTGCTTAACATTCGGAAGCTTTCCTTCCTCATCAAGCATGCCGGCCTTGTCCGACACACCGATGAGTGTTCCGATGGTATCGAACATATCAACAAACAGGAATGAGAATAATACAACGATGAAATCAATGACACGGACACCGCTGAAATCAGCAGTAAAGCACTGTCCGAATGTATCCTTGATCGCTGTAAAATCGGTAATTCCAAGAGATGGATATAAAGAATAGTATCCGGCATCCGGATCGATCACATAGATACCGGCTGCCTGGCAGATCATACCAAGAATCCATGTAACGATAATACCGATCAGGATGGAAGCCTTCACACCCTTTACATAAAGGATTGCAGTCAGTAAAAGACCAACTAATGCAAGGACCGCACAGATACCTTCTGTGTGCCAGTTCTCTGTAAATTTCACATAAGTTAACAGCGTAGAATCATTGTTTACAACGATATGACCGCCCTGTAAACCGATGAATGCGATAAACAGACCGATACCAGCTCCAACACCTTTCTTTAAGGTTGCCGGAATTGCGTTAAAGATTGCCTCACGTACGCTGGTCAGTGACAGAATGATGAAGATAATACCTTCCGCGAATACTGCCATCAAAGCAACTTTCCATGAGTAACCCATGTTACCACATACGGTATAGGCGAAATATGCATTCAGTCCCATACCAGGAGCCAGTGCAAACGGATAGTTTGCAAGAAGTGCCATCGCAAGTGTTCCTACGAATGATGCAAGACAGGTTGCGATCAATACTGCAGTAGGATTCATTCCTGCTGCACCCAGCATGTTCGGGTTAACGGCCAGGATGTACGCCATTGTCATGAATGTCGTAATACCGGCGATCACTTCCGTTCTCACGCTGGTGTTGTTCTCTTTGAGTTTGAACATTTTTTCTAACATTGTTCCCTCCATTTAATAAATTAATTTTTTTATGTATAAACCCGAGGGACGCTACGCGACTCATCCCCCGGGCAGATACCGTATCTTACTTGCTCTCCTCTTCGGTCTTAACTTCCTCACGGATTGCCTTTGTCTCGATTTCTTCACAGATCTGGGCAATAAACGCATCAAGCGGCTTCACACCCTCATCACCGGCGAAGCGGCTTCTTACGGAAACCGTTCCGTCAGCCTCTTCCTGCTGTCCGACAACAAGCATATATGGAAGCTTGTCAAGTCTTGCCTCACGGATCTTGTAACCGATCTTCTCGGCACGGCTGTCAACGGTTACATCAACATGCTTCTTCTTGAGTTCTGCTGCAACCTTGTTTGCATAATCCATATACTTCTCGGAAATCGGAAGCACACGAACCTGCTCCGGGCAAAGCCATGTAGGGAATTTTCCTGCATAATGCTCAATGAGCCAAGCGAGTGTACGCTCGTAGCATCCCATGGAGGTACGATGGATGATCCAAGGCAGAACTTTCTCACCCTTCTCATCGATGTAGTACATACCGAACTTCTCTGCACTTGCGCAGTCAAGCTGGATGGTTACCATGGTGTCTTCCTTGCCGTATACATTCTTCGCCTGAATATCGATCTTCGGTCCGTAGAATGCGGCCTCACCGTCAGCCTCTGTGAACGGAATATGATTCTCATTCATAACGTCACGCAGATACTGCTGGGTGCTGTTCCAGTATTCCTCATCGCCGAGGTATTTCTCTTTGTTGTTCGGATCCCACTTGGACAGACGGTAGGTAACATCTCCGTCGATACCAAGTGTCTTCATAACATAGTGGCACAGCTCAGTACATCTTGTCAGCTCTTCCTCAGCCTGATCCGGGCGCAGAATGATGTGTGCCTCTGTAATCGTAAACTGTCTTACACGGGTAAGTCCATGCATCTCACCGGAATCCTCGTTACGGAACAGAGTGGATGTCTCTGACATACGATACGGAAGATCTCTGTAAGAATGCTGCTCATTCATATATACATAATACTGGAACGGACAAGTCATCGGACGCAGGGCCATTGTCTCCTTGTCATCGGAATCCTTATTTAAGATGAACATTCCGTCCATGTAATGATCCCAGTGTCCGGAAATCTTGTAGAGATCAGCCTTCGCCATCAGTGGTGTACGTGTTCTCACATAACCCCACTCGTTATCCTCCAGATCCTCGATCCAGCGCTGCAGCTTCATGATCATCTTGGTTCCCTTTGGTGTAAAAAGCGGAAGTCCCTGACCGATGACGTCAACGGTTGTAAATAATCACATCTCACGTCCGAGTCTGTTATGATCGCGTAACTTTGCATCTTCAAGCTTTGCAAGATGCTCCTTCAGTTCGTCCTTCTTATTGAATGCGGTACCGTAGATACGGTGCAGGCGCGCCTTATTGGAATCGCCTCTCCAGTACGCCATAGAAGAAGAAAGCAGCTTGTAGGCCTTCACTCCCTTGGTGCTCATAAGATGCGGTCCTGCACACAGATCAACGAATCCTCCCTGATCATAGAAAGAGATCTCTGCATCCTCCGGCAGATCCTCGATCAGCTCTACCTTGTAAGGCTCACCCTTCTCCTCCATGAACTTGATTGCATCATTTCTTGAGAGTGTATATCTTGTAATTTCATGACCTTCCTTGATGATCTTCTTCATCTCAGCCTCTAAATTGTCAAGATCCTCTCTTGAGAATGGCTCTGAATCGAAATCATAGTAGAATCCATCATCGATCGCCGGTCCGATTGCCAGCTTTGCATTTGGGAAAAGGCGTTTTACTGCCTCTGCTAAAATATGTGATGCGGTATGGCGAATCACGCGCAGACCTTCCGGATCACTTGCAGTCACAATGTTAAGCTCGCAATCATCCTTGATCTCTGTACGCAGATCAACGATCTCTCCGTTTACCTCTCCTGCACATGCCACACGTGCTAAACCTTCGCTGATGTCGGAAGCGATCTCATAAACCGTTTTAGCTTCCTGATACTCCTTGACTGATCCATCTTTTAATGTGATCTTCATAATGATTATCCTCCTTATCAAACAATCTTGGCACATCAGTCTTGTGCCTGTACTTTGTCGTCCTATCCGAGGATTACGAAATTGTGTAAAATAGAAATCCCCGGTATCAGACGATCCTGATACCGGGGACGATAATTCATCGCGGTTCCACCCCAGTTACCACACATAAGAAACATGTGATCACTTCATTTGATGATAACGGAATCACCGGACCGGATTGGGGTCACTCTGAGTTGGTCTTCCATAAACTTCCCATACGGATGCTTGCACCACATTGTTCACACAACGGCATCGTTCTCTGTTATGTTTCGCTTACGTACTCTTCTCTTCAACGTTTTGCTTTATGTTTTAACATAACTTATTATAGGCTTGATTTTCAGAAAATCAAGAGCTTTTTAAAAAATTATCTGCCACAGCAATATTTGTACTTCTTACCGCTTCCGCAAGGACAAGGATCGTTACGTCCGACCTTCTTGCCAACGATAACCGTACCGGACTTCTTCTGCTCAAGGTACAGCTTATGTTTCGTCTCAGCATCGAAGATATCATCCCACATTGGAAGATTGTAAAGCCAGTCAGCCTTTGCATCTACCATGTTCTTGTACAGCTTTACTTTATCGAAAGCAAGGCTTACCTTGGTGTCCTCTTCCATTGTATCAATCGGATTCGGCTCAACAAGACTCTCGTTGATTCCGTCTAGGAATCCTGCCATCTCAAGTACAGACAGTCCGTACTTATCAGCCAGCTCCTTAACAGTTCCCTCTACTACTTCATCCGGGTTCGCCAGAAGCTTCTCGTAGACACCCTTCTCTAAAAGGAAATATCTCTGCCAGAATCTCTGCAGCTCTCCCTGGTTTGCTTTCTCATTATAGGCAATCTTCTGCCACTCCTGCAATATAGCCATCTTTATACCACCTTTATCAATAAAGAATTCATGGATAACTCACATGTAAAATCATTATACCAAAATGTACGACATTTTCCAAGTCTTTTCTTTTGTCTCCGCCGCATCCCGCACGAACTTACCTTAAGGCATCCGTTTCTTACAGAATATCAATGTACTCCCCTGCCAATGCTTTGTTCATGCTGCGCACAGCGCAGAACTTGCCGCACATACTACAGGTATCGCTATGATCATCTTCCGGGCTTCTGCTGTCTCTGATTGCTTTCGCCGTCTCCGGATCAAGTGCACAGGCATACTGTGCATCCCAGTCAAGCACACG
This sequence comes from uncultured Lachnobacterium sp., assembly GCA_900549895.1. Lineage (GTDB taxonomy): Bacteria > Bacillota > Clostridia > Lachnospirales > Lachnospiraceae > Roseburia. The sequence continues at coordinate 3,903 of URQG01000042.1, read as the reverse complement.
TCTGGCATCACCCATACGGTCATCGATATCTCTTGCATGTGGCACGCCTTTGGCGATATCCGCTGCATGTGCTGCGATCTTCGATGCGATGATTCCCTGCTTTACATCTTCTACATTCGGAAGTGCCAGATGCTCAGCCGGAGTCACATAACACAAAAATGCCGCCCCGTTCATCGCAGCCACGGCTCCACCGATTGCAGCGGTAATATGATCATATCCCGGCGCAATATCTGTGACAAGCGGTCCCAATACATAAAAAGGCGCTCCCATACAGATGCTCTGCTGTACTTTCATGTTCGCAGCAACCTGATCAAGCGGCACATGTCCCGGTCCCTCGACCATCACCTGTACATTGTGATCCCATGCACGCTTCGTAAGTTCTCCGAGGCGCACCAGTTCCTCAATCTGGCACACATCCGTTGCGTCCGCAAGGCATCCCGGTCTGCATGCATCACCGAGTGAAATCGTCACATCATGTTCCTCGCAGATATCAAGGATCTCGTCGTAATATTCATAAAACGGATTCTCTTCCCCGGTCATTGTCATCCAGGCAAACACAAGGCTTCCGCCACGGCTTACGATGTTCATCTTGCGCTTATGCTTTTTGATCTGTTCAATTGTCTTTCTTGTAATTCCGCAATGAAGTGTCACAAAATCAACACCGTCTTCCGCATGCATTCTCACTACATCGATAAAATCCTTGGCTGTCAGCGTTGCAAGATCTCTCTGATAATGAATCACGCTGTCATAGACCGGAACCGTTCCGATCATCGCCGGACATTCACTTGTCAGTTTACGGCGAAACGGCTGCGTATCTCCGTGACTCGACAGATCCATGATTGCCTCTGCTCCCATGTTGACAGCACTCATTACCTTCTGCATTTCAATGTCGTAGTCTTTGCAGTCTCTTGATACACCTAAGTTTACATTAATCTTTGTGCGTAGCATACTTCCCACGCCCTCCGGATTTAAAGATGTATGATGCTTGTTTGCGCAGATTGCAACCTTTCCTTCTGCCACCAGCTGCATCATCTTCTCCACCGGCATATGCTCCTTTTCCGCCACCGTCTTGATCTGTGGTGTCACAATGCCTTTTCTTGCTGCATCCATCTGTGTTGTGTACGTGCTCATCTTCTCTCTCCTTTGTCTTTGCCTTTCCTTTAAAATTTCTTTCCATGAAAATTTCCAGTTTCATTTTTGTTTTTCGTCGCGTAAATCAAAAAACATCCCCGATCGGATTGCTCCATCGGGGATGTCGTCTGGCATATATTCTGCATCTGCTTGCAAAAAAGAGATGCAGAAAGCATCTCTTTGTACACAGATATCGCTCCCTACGTTGGCATTATCCAAATCAGGTTTTGGGTCGAAACGATATAGTTTCCTCTCAGCTGACTATGGTCAGCTCCCCATTTGCTCTTTATTCTACACAAAATCTCAGTTGTATGCAAGATATTTTCTTATTCCTGTTTTCACGATCTTCACTTTTGTTCCAACTCAATTTCATTTTAAGCATTACCGTTTTGTCAAATCCGCCTCATTTATCACACCGGTTGACGTTTCCCGTTCCTTCCGCTATCATAAGACCGTAAACTTATGAAATTATCGCAATTACACCCACTTGATTTTCTGTAATTGCACGGAGGAAATATTCATGAAAAAAGTAAAACAGATTCTTGCAATCATCGGCATTGTATTTCTTGTTCTCTTATACTTAAGCACACTGATCTGTGCGATCATCGACCGCACAGAAACCATGCGCCTGTTTCAGGCATCCATTATGGCAACCGTAATTATCCCTGTGTTGCTCTGGGCATACTCCTTTATCTACAAGCTGATCAAGAAAAATACCAAAGAGCAAATGGATGGAATGTCTGATGACACTTCTTTAAAAGATAAGGCTAATTTATCCAAAAAAGATAACAATGCTTAGGTCCCAAACATCTCTCTTATCGGATCACAACAAACCCGAATTTACATCATTCCGCCCATTCCTGCGCCGGCACCGGCTGGCATTGCAGGAGTGTCTTCTTTAATGTTTGCAACAGCAGATTCTGTTGTAAGGAGTGTAGAAGCAACCGATGTTGCATTCTGCAGAGCACTTCTTGTAACCTTAACAGGATCAAGAATTCCGGACTCGACCATATCAACGTACTCTTCGGTAGCTGCGTTAAATCCAACGCCAGGAGCTGACTCCTTAACCTTATTAATGATAACTGCGCCCTCTAATCCGGCGTTTGCTGCGATAAAGAATAACGGAGCCTCAAGCGCTTTCAGGATAACCTTTGCACCGGTCTTCTCGTCTCCCTCAAGTGTATTTGCAAGCTCAGCAACCTTCTTGGAAGCATGGATATATGCAGATCCGCCACCTGCGATAATTCCTTCCTCAACTGCTGCACGGGTAGCATTTAAAGCATCTTCCATACGAAGCTTTGCTTCCTTCATCTCAGTCTCGGTTGCAGCACCAACACGGATTACGGCTACGCCGCCAGCCATCTTGGCAAGTCTCTCCTGAAGTTTCTCTTTATCAAACTCAGATGTTGTCTCATCAATCTGTCCACGGATCTGGTTGATACGTCCTTGGATAGCAGCCTTATCGCCTGCGCCATCAACGATAACCGTGTTCTCCTTCTGAACCTTAACGGATTTCGCACGACCAAGCTGATCCATGGTTGTATCCTTAAGCTCCAGTCCTAAATCGGAGCTGATTACCTGACCACCGGTCAGTACAGCGATATCCTCAAGCATTGCCTTTCTTCTGTCACCGTATCCAGGAGCCTTAACAGCAACAACATTGAATGTTCCACGTAATTTGTTAACGATCAGTGTTGTAAGAGCCTCGCCCTCGATGTCCTCGGCAATAATGAGAAGTCTTGCTCCGGACTGTACGATCTGCTCCAGTAACGGAAGAATCTCCTGAATATTGGAAATCTTCTTATCTGTAATTAAGATGTATGGATCATCCAGAACCGCTTCCATCTTATCCATATCGGTACACATATATGCAGATAAGTAACCTCTGTCGAACTGCATACCTTCTACCAGGTCAAGCTCGGTCTCCATTGTTTTGGACTCTTCGATTGTGATCACACCGTCGTTTGTAACCTTCTCCATAGCGTCTGCTACAAGATTACCGACTTCCTCATCTCCGGCAGAGATTGCAGCAACCTTAGCAATCTGCTCCTTGCCTTTGACTTTCTGGCTCATCTCTTTTAAAGCCTCAACAGCGATATCGGTTGCTTTCTTCATACCACGTCTTAAAACGATCGGGTTGGCACCAGCCTCAAGGTTCTTCATACCTTCCTGAACCATAGCCTGTGTTAATACGGTAGCGGTTGTTGTACCGTCTCCGGCTACGTCGTTTGTCTTGGTTGCTACTTCCTTAACAAGCTGAGCACCCATGTTCTCGAAAGCATCCTCAAGCTCGATCTCTTTTGCGATTGTCACACCATCGTTTGTGATGAGTGGAGCACCGAAAGACTTATCAAGAACTACGTTACGTCCCTTCGGTCCGATCGTTACTCTTACTGTGTTTGCTAATTTATCAACGCCAGCGCCAAGTGCTGCACGCGCTTCTGATCCGTATTTAATTTCTTTTGCCATAATACTGAAACCTCTTTCCTATATTTTTCTAAATGATGCTTTCATCATTCACCTATCCGACTTCTATTGTGCGGACACATCTCAATTTCTTCCGCACACGATCCTATGTTACTCTACGACTGCAAGAATATCGTTCTGTCTTACGATAATGTACTCTTCGCCTTCAAGCTTTACTTCTGTTCCTGCATATTTGGAGTAGATCACCTTCTGTCCTTCTTTTACCTGCATAACCACTTCTTTACCGTCAACCATTCCGCCAGGTCCTACTGCGATAACCTCAGCTTCCTGTGGCTTCTCCTGTGC
>URQG01000041.1 GCA_900549895.1 uncultured Lachnobacterium sp. | reverse complement strand
CGAGATTACTACGCGTCTCGTGGGCTCGGAGATGTGTATAAGAGACAGCATTTATCCCCAATCCCCACTTCTTACTTCGCATGAGAGTGCATGCTTTCGCATACCATATAATAATTTCGCTCACAGGAGCTCTCTTATGAAATCCTTTCTGAAAAAGTATCGCATCCTGCTTGCCGCTACACTGCTGCTTGTGATCTTTCTATGCGCCCGAGGTTTTTCGGGGCTTTCCCATGCCGGAACTTCTCAATCATTCGACACTTTTGTAGACCAGCTTTTTGAGGACGAGGTGACAGCTAATACCATGAATTTGCACTTTACATTAAAAAACCTCAAGTCCGCCGGAATCACCTCCCCGGAAGTACGACTCGGCAACTTTTCCTGGGAAACACAAAAGAATGCCCTCTCCAAGATTGAAAACCTGCAAACAAAGCTTGATTCTTACTCCAAACGCTCTCTCGATGCAAAAGGAAAGCTGACCTATGCGCTTCTGTCCGATTCGCTCAAGCGCCAACAGGCGATCGCACAATATCCTCTCTACGAGGAAGTCTTAACACCATCGAGCGGTGTGACCTCGCAGCTTCCGATTCTTCTTGCGGAATATCCATTCTATGATAAACAGGATGTGGAAGATTATCTGACTCTGCTCTCCCAGATGGAGGAATATTTCAAGGATATTCTTACCTTTGAGCAGAAAAAGGCGGACGCCGGTCTCTTTATGTCGGATAAAAGCTGCATGAAAGTGATCGATGGATGTGAAGTGTTTACGGAACATCCGGATGACAATTTCCTATTGGAAACATTTGCAAACCGACTCGATTCCATGGACGGACTGAGCGCGTCCGACAAAGAAACCTATATTACACGCAATCAGGAAGTGATCGCAGACCATGTAATTCCTGCCTACACACAAATGATCTCGGGGCTGACCAAACTGCTCGGATGCGGCAGAAACGATTGGGGACTCTGTCAGTATAAAGATGGCAAAGCCTACTATGAGGCTCTCGTTTCTTACAATACCGGGCTTGATCTTACCATCGAAGAAATTGAACAGCAGATTACGGATGCGCGTGAGGAAGATACCGCTTTCTGCTCCGATCTTCTGACAAAGAACCCGAAGCTGCTTGCCGAATCTTCCGATCCAAAATGGACGATGACCGATGAAAATGAGATGATAGAAACCTTGAAAAAAGCCATGCTTGCCGATTTCCCTGCTGCACCGGATACCACTTACGAGGTCTGCCACGTAGATCCTGCTTTATCGGAATATCTCGCACCGGCATTCTATATTACCGCACCGATCGATGATTATTCCTACAATCGTATCTATATAAACGATGCAAATAAATACAACGATGTATCCTATTTTACAACACTTGCCCACGAGGGCTTTCCGGGCCACCTCTATCAGACGATCTCTTCCTACGCGGCCGGTGATCCAAAAGTGCAGGCTCTTTTAAATTATCCTGCCTACACGGAAGGCTGGGCAACATATGTCGAGATGCAGGCGTACTACTACGCAGACCTCCCGAAGGATGTGGCTGCCCTGTTGCAGCACAATCAGGCGGCAACGCTGAGCCTCTACGCCAGTTCCGATATCGGTATTCATTATCATGGGTGGAAAAAGCCGGAAATGCTGAAATTCTGGAGTAATTACGGCATCAGTGACGAGGAAACGATCGATGCGATCACGGATCTCGTCCTCGAAGATCCGGGAAACTATCTGAAATATTATGTGGGCTACCTACAGTTCCGGCAGCTTCATGACAAATACGCACAAAAAAACGGCGACCGGTTCGATACCGTTGCCTTCCATGAGGCAATCCTTCGTACCGGACCGTCGCCGTTTGCAATTCTGGATGAACAAATTGAGAAAGCGCTGCAATAATTACTGCAACAATGCCTGATAGATGTCGCGCTTGCTGACACCGCGGTCCTTCGCAACAAGCTTCATCGCTTCTTTGCGGTCGATTCCCTGCGACTCGTAATGCTGCATATGCTCCTCGACACTCATGTTCTCCCAGCTTGCCTGCTGCTCGCGGATCATATCCTCGCGGGATCGTCCCTCGATCACAAGCACATATTCCCCACGCGGATCATTGACCGCGTAATACTGCAGACTGTCCGCAAGGGTGGTCTGCGTTTTTTCTTCATGCTTCTTCGTAAGCTCCCGACAGATTGTAAGTCGTCTCTCCCCGCCAAGATGCTCCGAAAGCTCGGTCAGCGTCTTTACCAGATGATGCGGTGCCTCATAGATAATGATCGTGCGCGTCTCCTGCTCCAATTCCGTAAGTACCGCCTGATGCTCCTTCTTATCCTTCGGCAGAAAAGCCTCGAACGCGAAACGTCTCGTCGGCATTCCGGACATCGTGAGTGCGGTCACACACGCTGCCGCTCCCGGAAGCGAAGTCACCGGAATTCCTTCCTCGTAACAGATCCTTACAATATCCTCTCCCGGATCCGAAATCCCCGGTGTACCGGCATCTGTGATAAGTGCGATGTCTTTGCCGGCACGCATCTTATCGACAAGCTGATACGCCTTTTCAATCTTATTATATTCGTGATAACTGGTCATCGGCGTCTTGATTTCAAAGTGGTTCAGTAGCTTGATCGAATTACGCGTATCCTCTGCCGCGATCAGATCCACTTCTTTTAAGGTGCGCAGCACACGGAATGTGATATCTTCCAGATTTCCGATCGGTGTCGCACACAGATATAAAGTACCGGTTGTTTTCTCTCCGATACGATTTTTTTCTTCCATAGATTTCTCCCCTGTCTTGTATGTCAGCTTATTTACCATCATCCTTCTGACATATTTTATCGAAAGTCACAAGACTTATTTTGTAATCATTGCCTATTCATGATTTATGATAGAGGATAAAGAAAAGAACGTCAAGAAATTCTCCTGACGTTCCCTTCGATTTACTACTATATGATGAAGTATATTTATACTGCCCTTTCTTTTAAAGATGGATCTCGCGAATCTTCTGACGAACCTTAAGAATCATAGATGGACTGACAGACAACTCATCAAATCCCATCTTAAGGAAGGTCTCCGTCAATGTTGTGTCTGCACCAAGCTCTCCGCAGATACCAACCCAGCAGCCGCCCTTGTGACCGTTGTCCACGATCATCTGCAGCATCTTGAGGATTGCCGGATGATGTGAATCGTAAAAGGCATCAAGCTTCGGATTCTGCCTGTCGATCGCCAGCGTGTACTGTGTAAGATCGTTTGTTCCAACCGAGAAGAAATCGACTTCTTTTGCAAGATCTTCACTGATCATAACCGCTGCCGGTGTCTCGATCATGACACCGAGTTCGACATCCTTGTATGGAATTCCTTCCTCATCCAGTTCTGTCTTAACCTCTGCAATGATCGCTTTGATCTGATGAACTTCATCAACCGAGATGATCATTGGAAACATGATCGCGATCGTTCCGTAATAACTTGCGCGGTACAAAGCACGAAGCTGTGTCTTGAAGATTTCTTTTCTGGTCAGACAGATACGGATGGCACGATAACCCATCGCCGGATTATCTTCCTTGCCCAGATTAAAATATCCAACCTGCTTGTCTGCACCGATATCGAGTGTACGAATGATAACTTTCTTTCCTGCCATCGCTTCCGCTACCTTGCGGTACGCCTGGAACTGCTCCTCCTCCGTCGGATAATCGGAGCTCTCCAGATACAGGAACTCGCTTCGGAAAAGGCCGATTCCGCCGGCATCATTGGCAAGTACGGATGCCACATCCGCAACACTGCCGATATTTGCATACAGATTGATCTTTGTTCCATCGAGCGTGACGTTCTCTTTACCTTTTAACTCCTGAAGAAGACGCTTTTTCTCTTCGTCCTCGGCTTTCTTCTTTTGGTAACTTTCTAAGACCGATACCGGAGGATCGATGATCAGCTTGCCTTCGTATCCATCAACAATTCCCATTTTTCCATCCACATCTTCCGGAAAATCAATGCCGATCAAAGCCGGAATATTCATCGTTCTCGCAAGAATTGCAGTATGTGAGTTTGTAGATCCGAGTCTTGTGACAAAGGATAACACCTTGGACTTATCAAGCTGTACCGTCTCACTCGGTGCCAGATCGTTGGCAAGTAAGATGACCGGTTCATCTGCATCCAGTCCCCCTTCGGTACGTCCCTGCAATACGGCGACAACACGATTCGAAATGTCCTTGACATCCGCGGAGCGGGCACGCATATAATCATCGTCCATCGATGCGAACATTTCAGAAAAATTGTCCCCGGTCGTTGCCACTGCAAACTCTGCATTGACCTCCTGTGCCTCGATCATATTTGTGATGGATTCCACATAATCCAGGTCATCTAACATCATCTGATGCACTTCAAAGATTGCGGCGTTCACTTCACCGACTTCTTTTAACGCTTTCTCATAGAGCGCTGCAAGCTGCTCCTTCGCCTTGGCGCGGGCATCCTCAAAGCGTGCGATCTCACCCTGAATATCTGTAATTTTCTCTCGTTTTACTTGCTTTTCTGCATTGCGGTACACGGCAAGGCGGCCGATCGCCACCCCGCTGTATACGCTTTTTCCCTCGATTGTCATATGATTATCAACCTCGCCTAATTTTTATGAACCATAAATTATTTCATTGCTTCGCAACATTCACGATTCCGCATTTCATCTTGTCCCTGTTTTATTCTACTGTGCGTCTTTCTTGATCAGTCCAAGCAATAAAGCGGTAATCACGGAACCAATTAGCCAGGAAACAATATATAACAGTGGGTTTCCAACGGTTGCGAATACGAAGATTCCACCGTGAGGAGCCATCAGCGTACATTTAAACAGTGCGGATAAGAATCCTGCCACACCTGCACCGACAAGGGTACATGGAATTACGTGGATCGGGTCTGCTGCTGCAAACGGAATCGCACCCTCTGTGATGAAGGAGCATCCCATGATCAGGTTGGATACCCATGAGTTGCGCTCTGCTGCGGTAAACTTCCTCGGGAAGAGGCGGCATGCCAAAGCGATACCTACCGGAGGAACCATTCCACCGATCATGATGGAAGCCATTGCAATGTAACAAGCCTGAACTGCCGGGCCGCTGGAGCTGGCACCGTCTGTCATCATCTGTGCTGCTGTCGCAAGCATTCCGGAACCGAATACATAAGCTGCCTTGTTGATCGGGCCACCCATATCGATGGCCATCATTGCTCCGAGGATCAGTCCCAATACGGTAATAAATCCTGCATCGGAGATGGATGTCAGCATGTCGCTGAGTCCGGTGTTGATCAATCCGATCAACGGATTGAAGATGAAGCACATCAGAACACTGATGATTAAGATACCAAGTAACGGATAAATCAGGGTTGGTTTGATTCCATCGAGTGAAGCCGGAAGCTTTGAAAAGGCTTTTTTCAGCATCAATACGATAAATCCTGCAAGGAAACCTGCTAAGATTCCGCCAAGGAAACCGGATACTGTGTTACCGCCATTTGCACCCTGGAAAGCGAAATCTGCGATAAATTTCTGGAAACCACTTGTGCTGTCTGCCCAGTTATAACCGGTCACAAGTGCGTTACCGCTCGATGCGAGAAGTCCACCGGTAAAACCGACGGCAAGTCCCGGACGATCAGCGATCGAGTAAGCGATATAGCCCGCGAGTACCGGAACCATCAGACCCATCGCAAGTCCGCCGCTGTACTTAAAGAATGCGGACAGTGGTGTACAGGAACCGAATGCGCTGCCACCGGTTGCTCCGTAGCCGAGAATCGTATCGATCAGGAATGCCAGAGCGGTCATGATTCCGCCGCCGATAACAAACGGAAGCATGTGGGATACGCCACTCATCAGATGTGTGTAGATCTGATGTCCGATGCTGCCGGAGTTCTTGCTCTCTTTCTCCTCGCTTGCACCTTCCTGTGCGTGATATTCTTTTGCGTCACCACCCATAATGCGGTTGATCAGTTCTTCAGATTTGTTGATTCCGTCCGCAACCTTGCACTCGATGACTTTCTTTCCATTGAAACGCTCCATCGGAACCTTTGTATCTGCTGCAACGATGATTCCCACTGCGTTTGCAATCTCTTCATCCGTTACGACATTTTTTGCTCCGCTTGATCCGCGTGTCTCAACTTTGATTGTGTAGCCAAGTTCTGCGGCTTTTTTCTCCAATGCTTCTGCGGCCATATAAGTATGCGCGATTCCGGTCGGACATCCGGTTACAGCGAGAATCTGAATCCCCTTCGGTGCCTCCTGCTGCTCCTGTGCCTCTTCCTCGGCATCCTTTGCATTCTCTGCCGCATCGATGATGGAAAGGAACTCATCCACACTCTTGGCATGGATCAGGTTCTGTGTGAAATTCTCATCCATCAAAAGCACGGATAATTTGCTGAGTACGTCAAGATGTACATTATCTTTGGTGTTTGGTGCTGCGATCAGGAACAAAATGTGTACCGGAGCTCCGTCTAAGGAGTCAAACTCAACACCATCCGGTACAACCATTGCTGCAAGTCCCGGCTTTTTGACTGCATCGGACTTACAATGTGGAATCGCGATTCCTTCACCAATTCCGGTTGTTCCTTCTTCCTCCCTTGCAAATACCCCTGCGCGATAAGTCTCGACGTCAGAAATCTTGCCGCTTTTTGCCATCAGATCAACCATCTGATTGAGCACATCCGTTTTGCCTGCTGCCGCACCGTTTAATTGAATGCTTTCTGCAGCGAGTAAATCTCGAATTCTCATCGTTTCTCCCTCCTAAAATAAATCTTTGTTTTTATCTAACAAGGCCTCAACCTCGGCCTTCGTTGCAAGCTCTTCGGAAAATGCGCTGGCACTTCCGGTGCATACGCCATATTTGAACGCGTCTGCATAATCATTCTTCTGTAAGTATCCGTACAAAAAGCCTGCTACCATGGAATCTCCGGCACCTACGGAATTAACCAGCTTTCCTTTTGGAGCCTCGCTCTGGAATACCTGACCATCTTCTGTGATCAATACGGCTCCATCACCGGCCATAGAAATTAATACGTTTCTGGCACCTTTTTCCTGAAGTTTCTTTGCGTATGTGATCACATCTTCTTTCTTTGTGATCACAGTATGGAACATCTCGCCCAACTCATGATTGTTCGGTTTGATCAGGAACGGACGAAACGGAAGCACATTCAAAAGCAGATCCTTTGTTGCATCCACAACAATCTTTAAATTCTTTTCTTTCAGATAATCCATGATGTCCATATACATGGATTCCGGCATTGTATCCGGAATACTTCCTGCAAGGACCAAAATATCGCCATCCTGAAGTTGATCCAGTTTCTCATAAAGTTTCTTGATATCGGCAGATTCAATCTGTGGTCCCTGTCCATTGATTTCTGTTTCCTTCTGGGCACGAAGCTTGACATTGATACGCGATGTGCCTTTCTCCACATGGATGAAATCCGTGGAAATATCTTTTTCCTGTAGCATCTTGATGATTGCTTCTCCGGTAAATCCTGCCATAAAACCGAGTGCGGTATTTTTATATCCTAAGTTACTGAGAACCATGGATACATTGATTCCCTTACCGCCTGGAAAGATAATCTCCTTACTTGTACGATTTACAACGCCTGTCATGAAATCATTGACGGTTACGATGTAGTCCAAAGAAGGGTTGAATGTTACGGTATAGATCATGTTATTTTACCTCCACAATGTTCTTGTATTTCTTTAATGCCGGCTTGAGCAGCCCGATCGTAAGTATGGTTGCCTGATCAAAATCTGCGAATTTCACGCTGGACATCTGATCGAATTTGGATGGATCGGCAAGAATATAGCATTTCTTACAATTCTCGATGGAATGTTTCTTCACCATCGCTTCCTTGACTTCCGGTGTGGAAAACCCTTTGGTCACGCTGATTCCGTTCGTTCCCCAGAATCCTTTGGTGAAATTATATTTATCCAGTGTCTCGACTGCTTCCTCTCCAACAATAGCTTCGGTCTGTGACTTGAACTCTCCGCCGAGAATGTAAACTCTGCATCCTTTATCAGAGAGCAACTTTGCGTGTGTGATCGCGTTTGTCACAAATACAGCCTCGGTTGTCTGAATGTATGGTATCATCATCTCCGTCGTTGTTCCCGCATCAATGTATACGAAATCGTGTGGCTGAATGAGTGATGCCGCATATTTGGCGATCAACTGTTTTTCATCCGCGTTCAACGACTTACGACTTTTTACATTTTCATCGGAAGTACTGATTGACGGTTTCTTGGCGATCGCGCCTCCATGAACCTTTGTCAGTAATCCATTTTCATCCATCGTATTCAAATCTCGTCGGATTGTGGATTCCGATGCGTCAAGTGCAATCATAAGTTCCTGCATCGTCGCGCTTCCTTCTGACTCTATTATGGACAATATCTTTGAAAATCTTTCCTCTGCCAGCATATCTTAGACTCCTTTTCCATTCATAACCGGTCAAAATCATTCATCTATAGTTGTATTATAATTTTGGTATAGTTCAAAGTCAATCACAATCGGTCAAAATCATTCACAAAATATCATTTCTGTTTTTGTGCAAAATATAAAAAGACAACCGGAACCGTTTGTTCCGGTTGTCTTTTTATAATTGTAATGTATCTAGCTTTTTGAAATTATCCTCCATGTCAAACGATTTTACCTGATAGCATCTGCCTTCCGGATAAATGCAGTAGAAACGCATTCCAGCATAAACGCCTCTTACTTTTTCGGAGTTTTCTGCCTGATCTGCTCCAGTCTTCTGTGTCAGTACTTTCTGAAAATGTCCATTCTCCCATCGATACACAAGATACTCAGAAGATTCGTTTTCACTTTGTTCATCCCACAGTTCCACACCAAATCCGATCAGGTTCTTGCGCGCATCCGCCAGAATTGCCTTATAGTTATAAGTTGCCTGCGTATTCGCATTATCAATCACAACACTGTCAAGAATCTTAAGGTTGACCGGATCCGAAATGTCGAACATAGTCAACTTGACTCCAATCATATCGGATGTATCCGGGTCCGTCTCATACCCGATACCAAGCAACAGATTGTCACCATACGGATGCAGATAATCCGAATAACCGGTCATCTTCACATTTCCAAGCATTTTCGGATTCCTAGGATCTGATATATCCACTGCAAAAAGCGGATCTGTATTGTGATACGTGATAAAATAAGCAATATCACCAATGTAACGCGCCGCGTAAATTTCTTCGCCTTTTGCAAGATCCTTAATGCTTCCTTTTTCATTCATCTCGCAATCATACAGATGCAGCTCGTTGGTTGAACCGTCCTCGTGCCAGAGAGTCGTAAGAACCCGGACAACACCATTCCCTTCTGAAATAGCAAATTTATCTTTGATTTCTCCTTTAACCTTTACCGATTCACCGGTTCCAAGATACCCATTTGGGAACGTAAAACGCGTGATCTTCGTGTAATCGTCGTCTTCTTCATAAACAATCTCATAGAGGTAGAGTGCATTATCACTCATATAGATTTCCGGATAACCACCCATAATCGTCATCTGATCGATCGTCTTATCCGGCTTTGCCAAATCCACAGACGCCATGATCAATTCTGTTTCAATATCTTTCCCAATGTAAATGCAATCGGATGCCATCTTCTCGCCATTGATGGTTGGAATCACGCCTTCTTTATCATCTGCATCGATTCCCCACATGAATCTTGTTGCAAAAAGCAGGATGGTCTGACCATCTTTTCTGGAATCCTTATATCGTCCATCCATGGTGATTGTTCCAATTAACTTTGGCTTTGCCCGGTCTGTAATGTCATACGTCTGCATGATCACAGAAGATTCATCGATGTGATTGCTATAAATTTCTATGAATCCATTTTTTGTATCTGCAGAACTTTCTCCAATCTCACTTTCCTTTCGACGTTCAATGATGAGCACAACACGATTCTCCTTCATGTCTGCATACATCTCCCGGATCGTATCCGTGTCCTCGAGCTTTGGCTCAATGGTCGAAACCAGCTGCATCTTCTCGCCGCTAATATCAATGATTGAAACCTTACTATCATCCTGCACAAAGAGATTATCCGCGTCATTTTTCACAAAATCGCTTTCGTCGATACCATCCTGCAGCGTATTTGTTTTTGAAAAATCATCATTCTGTTTCTTTGTACTTTCTTCTGTAGCGTTTGATGTTGTATCATTTTTTGCAATCAGTTCTGAAATTCCACCCATATCCATTGAAGTCTCGTTCTTTGCCTTATCTTGATACTTACTCAATAATGCGTAAACTTCTTCATAATTTTTTGCCTGACGGTAATCTCCGATCTTCTTTTCATGAGTCACATTGCCAATTTGTAATTCACTTCTATCTGCATCTGCCTGTACTTCGTCCATTTCAACCATCTGGGTTTCCTGCTTCGTATTCATCTGCAACTCTTCTTTTGCGTCTTTGGTGATCATTTTGTATACGCCAGTACCTCCCAAAGCAACCACCAGCACAACTGCTGCGGCAATCTCTGCAAAGTATCGCATTGATTTATTTTTCTTCTGCATCAGGCGCTTTTTCATATTCTCCGGCGAAAGTGACTCCGGAACCGGAATCTGCCCGGATTCCGATTCAATTCCGCAAACAATTTCATCGAATTTTTCTTCCATATCGTTGTAATTTAATTCCTTCAATTTTTCTCTTTGAAACTTCTGTTCCCGACTTTTAATCATATCAATTTTGCCTGTTTTTTTATTTGGCACATTTTCATTTATTTTTGAGTTATGACTGTTTCGTCCTTCTGATTTTTCCAAATCTCTCACCTCAATCCATCCAATTGCTTTGCCAGCTTTTGTATCGCCCGGCTCTCTTTCGAACGTACCGTATTTTCATT
>URQG01000040.1 GCA_900549895.1 uncultured Lachnobacterium sp. | reverse complement strand
CCGCCACAAGAGTTTATCATATTGCACATGCGCGCCTTTTCGCATAGCGCGGTATGCACGCACCATGTAAGGTGCCAGGCGAAAGCCTGTTCCTCTGCGCAGCAGCGCATGAAGGACGGTTCCTGTCATATGCCGCTTGCCCCGTGCCTCAAGGACCGGATCACTGCAATACTTTTTATTTACCAAACGAACACTCTCCGGCAATTGTGAGACAAGCTCCCCTTGCCCCATCAGCACCAAAAGTGAAATATCGTATTTTCGATTTCCGTGTTCTTCATTCATTTCGTCCAGTTTGCGCAGCAGATCAAGTAATGCCATCTCAGCCCCCGCACGACTGAATGTATTAATGACGAACAGTATCTTTTTTCTCATCTGTCACAATCCCCAATTGATGTAAAATTTTCTCATTTTCCTGATTCAGCAGAGATACCTGCATCGCCAGTTCCTGATTTTTCATGGTGAGAACCGATACCGCCTTCGTCACCTTAAAAAGCAAGAATAGAAGCAACAGGCATATGATAAACAGACATATGAGCAGCCATTCACTCACTCCGCCGGACAGCGCCGGTACCGCACCGGTAACGATCAGTGCAATCGACACAAATGCCCATATCAGCCCCATACTTTCATTTAGTTTCTGCCTTGTATAGGAATAAAAATCCCAAAGCAGAAATACGATTCCGGTTGCTACCATAAGTGTTCTAAATGTTGTTACCATGCTTTTTTCCCCTTCCATTTCTTTGGCTTTTCTCTCTTATAGACGATCGAAGACGGTTTTTTTTCGTTCTTCGACGGAAACAATTCCCCTTTGCAGAATATGTGGGCATCCAAGTGTCTCTCCAGCCAGCGGATGCGGAAATATCCGATCGTAAATCCGATAAAGCTGCCGGCGACCAGCCCCATGCCATACCAGATATTGCTCCAGTGCGACGATACCAGCGTTCCCAGAAACGTAACAAGGCTAAATGCTGCCGTCGCGATAAGTGCTCCGTTTGTATCATTGAAATAATACAGAAAAATGATCTCCGCATAGAACAAAAACAAAATAAAATATCCTGCTGCCAGACACGGATAAATCTGCAGCACCTCTCCTCCGAATCCATAAGCCGGAAGGATGATCACACAGACGAGATATACCACAACCGTAATAATAAACTGGATACGTACCAGATTCAAAAGTTCCGCTGCAAGCTGCCGGAACATCCGGTTCTTGGCGTTCCTGATGTCCCTCCATCTTCCGCCGGTGACAGCCTCCGAATACGCTTTGTATCGTCCGTGGAAATGCATCTCCACACGGGATATAAAGATGATCGTCGCCGAGATGTTCGTAAACATCGCGATACACGTCGCAAGATCATACGTGGGGGCAAACACAAAACTGTTCGCTACCACCATTCTTAAATCCGTATTCCAAAACACAAAATTATGAATATAAAGTCCCAACGTATACAGGAAGTTGACCGCTACAAGCTGCCAGTATTTCTTAAAATACGCGAGCACTTCTTTGTAGCAGTTACTGTTCTTTTTAAAGTATCGCTGAATGGTCGCCGCCTCCAGTGCCGCGGTCAAAAAGAAACCACATGTGAGCGCCAGCAGCATACTGTATGCGATTTCACGGTGACATCCCCACACCAGAAAAAGCGACATCAGAAATGCGAACACCATTCCCAGCAGAAAATACAAGGAAATCTTCTGATAATCTTTACAGATGGAAAGATACAGCATCGAATAAAATACAAGTACGAGCGCAATATACCCACAGAATCCCGTAAACACAAAAAGCAGATGAACGCCTCCGGCGACGTATTCCCACACACAGAAAGGAATGCCGAAAAGGCAGCTTAGCGCAACATTCAGGATCAGTCCCAAATAGTAACAGGACAAAATATTGTCATACTTTTCCTCATAGATCACATCCGACATATACCGCGACAATACCGCGTTAAACGGTGCCGCAGTCAGAAGTGAAAAGATAAAGATATACAGCACGGTTCCCGAAAACAGGCCTCGTCTCGCATAACTGAGCGTATCATATCCGAGTACCACGCTCATGAGCATGATATTGCCTATGATTACAAACATTGGAGCTACCGTTGAGATTGTACTGTACACAAATCCGACCAAATGCGCTGCAATTGATTTCTTATCAAAAATTTTCTGAAGTTTTACTCCGATTCCAGCCATCTTCCGATTCGCTCCTTACCAGTCTATATCTTCAAATTTCCAGTAAATATCACTGTACGTCTTCTTCATATCTTCCACCCGGTATTTGCGCATCAGGCGCTTATACCCAACTTCTCCCATACTTTCCCGAAGATTCTTTTTCTTTGCAAGCTGTACCATCGCATCCGCGATCTCCGCCACATTCATGATATGTGTGAGAATTCCTGCAGCCCCAAAATCGTCATCTTCGCCATAGATCAATCCTCTGCAGTTACCGACATCCGTTGCGATCACCGGCTTATGTGCCGCATAACTTTCAAGAATCGTCAGGGGCTGTCCTTCACTGATACTCGTCAAAATCGTCATATCGAGTCCCGCCATATAATCTGTGACATTGACACGCCCCGTAAATTCCACATCATCGGTACCGATCAGTTCAACCATCTCAAAACATTCCCTGGCATATTCTTCATCCTCATCCGTCGGTCCCATGATCCAAAGCTTCAGGTTCGGCACCCTCTCCTTCGCATAAGCAAACGCACGAAGCATTGTTTTGACATCCTTGATCGGCGTCACGCGAAGGATTGCTCCGATGTGTATCTTATCCGGCTCCATAAAATCCGGACGCTTCAGATTCTCAAAGCGCCTTTCATCCACTCCGTTTGGTGTGATCATTGTTTTTTCCGGAGGGCACCCAAGTTCCATCTGTAACTCCTGCGCATGCGCATACAGACTCGTGACAAGATCCGCCTGATCATACGCCAGCTTCGACATCTTGCGGAACTGTTCGATCCAGATGTTCTTATAAACACCCTCAACCCACTTTGCGCGGATCAGTTCCTCCTCCCGTTCACGGGTATAGATTCCGTGCTCGGAGATCAAAAGTTTGCAGCCATACTTGATTTTTGCCATACTTCCAAGTACGCCTGCATAACCGGTTGCAACACAGTGATAAAGATCCGCCTGGGGCAGTTCCATTTGGAGTGTGTGAAAAAGCGGAAGATACATAGAACGCATCGTCCACAGGAAGTCCGAAAAAAGGATTTCCGGATAACGGATCTGATAACACTCCAACACGGCCTGAAAGAAATCTTCCCCCATCAGGAAATCATTGAGTGAAAACTTCTTCTCGGTAAACAAATGTATCAAGGTTTCCCAATCCACATTCTGATTGAGTAACAGGCTTTTGAGCGCATCATACTCTTGATTTTTCAGTTTTATGGCACGATGATGCCTGCCAAAATCACCGGTCCAGTCATAATCCTCAAGATACAGTTCGTGAACTTCGATCACGTTTTCCGGCAATTCGTATTTAAACTTTCCACGGAAGGAGCGGTTGGCTACGATAGCCAGGATTACAAACTGATAATCCGGGAACTGCTTTATCATGCTGTGGACCCAGCTTGACACACCACCGACCAAATACGGATAGCAGCCTTCCGCCACAATACAGATTCTCATGCTCCGCCACCTCCCTGTTGCTTATTTTTTTCATCATAATGCAACTCTTCGCGCGGCTGCACATCGATGGAAATATATTCTTCCTGCGCCTCGATCAGGTAAACGCCATCCTCTATCTGCACATAATTTCCACCCTTTGCAGAGTCCACTTCTTCCCCGTTCAATCGTAAAATGAACCACGCCTGTTCTTCAAAATGATCGATCGATACATAGATCTTATCATCCTCGCGCTTCTGTGTATAATCCAAAGCGAGGAACCGACGGATCCGGAGATCTCCCTCCGATAGGGATGTCTGTTCAAACGACTGATAACTTTTCCAGAAAGTGGCGACATTCGCAGAAATCTTCTTCATCAGATTCTGCCACGAATCTTCATCGGACTCCGGGTAGGTCACAGAGTACAGATCCAATGTAATATTCGAATAAGCCAAAGCCGTCTCCATGCTTTTGAGCTTGAAATCATCCATAAAGGTGTGTTTCTCACCGTTACTCGTCACACGTTGTTCCGTCAGCCCTCTCTCATCGTAGGATACGATCGGAGCTGTCTGTTTCTCCTCATTGACAACAAGCGTCTGAAATGTGTTCTTAACCTCTTCCGAAAGCGATGATTTCTGTGTAGGATCACTCAGGTAAAGAGAACGGAACGCATAGTCCGGTGCATACTGTTTCCAGAAACTTTCATCCGCAGCAAGCTTATCACTGACCGCAAGCTGCGATGTGGAAGTCCCGCTGAGCCCGGCCTCACTGTGTTCTTCCTTGAGCAGCTTCATATAATACTCCACATTACTGCCATCCGGCTGCTGCGAATCTTCATAATCAAACTGTGGCGTAAACATACACGTCATCCGCATCCCTGTACGCGTATTCAGCGCAGTGAGTGCAGGCCAGATAACCTCCTTGTATACCGCAGATGCGGACTGACTGTACAGACGCTGCATCTCAGTTTCATTCTCTGAAGTAAATGCCGGGAAATTGGCTACAACCAGGTTCTGCGCATTGACCACCGGATAGATATCGTATGCATTCGCTTCCGATGCCATTGCTTCAAGGATTCCGACTCCCGAACTATCCGAGAGGAAATCTCCGTTTACGCAAAACACACTTGCATTCGATGTACCGTGACGCCAGATAACGGCCGGAAGGACCATATTTTCCACAGTGTCCTCATCACTCAAGGCTGCGTACCTTGCCCGTAACTGCTGCGTCATATTTTCACGATATACCTGATTCGAAACAAAACCGACCATATACGTCTTCGTGCCGGATCCGGTCACATACCATGGGATTCTTATGTTCATATCCTGACGGAGTTCCTCTTCCTCGGCATCCTTCGCCTCGTAGATTGCCTCTCCGCCAAGCAGAAATCCATCGAACAGATGCATTCCGGTAAGCTGTACGTCATCATTGAGAACATTATAGATTCCCAGAAGATTTTCCAGCGAAAGACTCTGCCGTACAAGAGATACGTCCGGCATTCTTGCGAAAACAAGGTCAATTCCCGCCTCGTTCCATTGTGTTAATACCTGAATATCTTCCTCGGACTCCACCAGTTGTCCGTCCAGTACGATCACATCCGGCTTGCTGCTTTCGGTAAATATACACGCATCCAGTGTCGTATACTCGCAAAAGGCCCTCTTGCTGTATGTACACCACCAGTACACAACCTCCCGGATATCAGAAGTCTTTGCTCCTACATAAAACACTTTCGGAGTATCCGCAGAATGAGATGCCTCCGCATCAAATACATCCTGCGCACCTAGATTGGTCTGTGCATTCATCTCGTATTCATTCACGCCATATTTATTTAACTGGTCTTTCATTACCCCCGTAAACTGAAACATAAAAAACAGTATCAGCAACATGATTGCAATGGTAATATAATTACGACGAGATACCATAACTTTCCTTTCTAAAATCAAATCACTATGTGAAGGTGCGAATGAGTTCAAGCGTCTCCCGGTCGATCACAATATTGGACTTTTTCAACCGGTCAAGTTCCTCGAAGAATTCTTTTTTCTTCTCCACCGTGAAATAATATTTTAGATAGCACACATACGTTGAGAGTTCATCCGGATACAGATCCCTGCTCCGGTCACACCATTTTTTCATTTGATCGTATTTGTGTGCTCTCAGCAGAAGATCGCACAACCACTGAATATACTTCGGTTTTAAGCGATAATACATCTGCTCATACAAAAGCAGGCACGCCTGCTCCATCATATCAATAAATTCTTTCTGCT
This sequence comes from uncultured Lachnobacterium sp., assembly GCA_900549895.1. GTDB lineage: Bacteria > Bacillota > Clostridia > Lachnospirales > Lachnospiraceae > Roseburia. Next base: position 5,078 of record URQG01000040.1, on the reverse strand, counting down.
CTGTCTCCTGAAATACTTCCTGACTCAGGATTTTTTGCATGTATTCCACAAGAAGACATGCATATTCATCCCAGCCTTTTTCCTTCCGGTTCATCGCGATATACAACTCCTGCACCTGCTGCCTGAATTCATTGAGCACGTCACGCAGCATGGTCGCCGCATAATGGGAAGTCTCGGAATCCTCGCTGTTTAATGCCAAAGCAATCGATGACAACGATTTCTCAACGTCACCTCTCACAACATTCATGACAAGTGTCCGGAGATTATCCTTGTCGCAGACGACAAGCGCCTCCTCGATCGGCACCATATTACCTTCCTGCTCCTCATCCGCTTTCAGATGTGTCTCAACGCGTTCCTTCGAAAACACGACATCCTCCAGGTCCACATCCTGATGAAAAAGCAGGTAATAGATCAGCCATACAAACAGAAAAAACGCCGGTCCGATCAGCGGACAAAGGATCATCACTGCCGTCTTGATCCAATACTCTTTTCTGCGCGGCGCCTTTGTTCCGTGGCGAACGGTGCAACATACCAGATATCCGATCGCAACCAATGTATTCAAGATAAGGATAAGCAAAAAGGCCTGCTCCGATATTGTCATACGGCTATATCCTCCTGTATCTCACACTGAAATCCCTCTTCCCGGAAACGTTTTTCAACAAGCTGCGCATCTTTTGCACTTGTATTGGCAAGCAATGCATAGATACGTCCATCCTCGAATACTCCGACATAATCGCTTTGACGCATAAGCTTCGCAAGCTTCTGTCCTGCTTCCTCCCGCGTAAGATCGCTGGAGGTAATCTGAATCAGCGTACACTCGGTCAATTGTTTTTCGCGAGCGTGCAGATATGCCTTAACCAGTGACCGGAATGCCTCCGGTTCCAGGATATTGGTGCCTTCTATGTAACGCTGCTCCTGAAGCGCAGACATATAACGGTTTGCGCGCAGAACGGCATTCTGTATCAGGTATCCGATGACGGTCAGCATATTTGCCTGTCCAAGCGTCATCCGCTCCCACGGAATGCCCCAGACCATCAGGATCAGCTGAATCTCATCCTCTGCATAGATGGCATTAGCCATCAACGGGTAACGCTCATCCATGCTTTTGTTGATATATACTTTTTTCTCTTTCAGCTGCGCGTACATCTCTTCCATCTGCGGATAATTGATGGAATTGCCAAGGCATCGCGCTTTGGCCGACGTAGCGGAGAACAGACGCGCATAAGAGCGGTTGGCAACCGTATAGATTGCAACATCCCGGCTTCCCATCAGGCGCGCAAGCACTTCTGCCGCATAGAACAATACCTCGCTCGGTTCGTACTGATCCAGACTCGAGGTAATCTCATAGAGTTTTCCGAAACTGTCACTCTGATTGATGATCTGATTGCTGAGCAATTCTTTTACACGCATATTGCTCATATTAATATCCGATATATCATCGATCTGCTTGGACAGATAGTTTACCTCGTGTTGTTCCTCTTCCTCAATCACGCGCAGCCGGTCACGCATATAACCAACGACCAGACCGAGGATCAGAAGCTGTGCGATCCAGATGTAAGTATTGTAGTCCAGCATCACATCAAATCCGCTTCTGTGATACATCTGGCGGAAACAATAACCGCATACGGCAAGCAACGATGAAAAGATGGCCTGCTGCTGTCCGTGTACGATAGCAAAAAGCAATACATACAACAGATAGAAATCGATATTCTGAAAATATTCCCTTCCGACCGCACGATTGTTTAACATGAAAAACGGAATAAAGCAAATACAATTCTCAATAAACGGAACCAGTGCCGGGAGAAGCGACCGTGCCCCGTGGCAAAACTTCTCCCAGAAACCTCTCGGCTTTCGATCAATTTTCACAAACTCTGCCGAATGTTTCTTTATATGCCGGGCCAGCTCTGCAATCTCTTTTTGTGGCGTATGAAAAATGCGTATGCCGAATTCCTGCTGATAACGCTCATTGGACAGGATCGGTTCCCGGCGCATCGCTTCCGGAGCCGTCTCCACCGATATCTTTCCTCCCAATGCCGACGCAATCGTCTCAGCGATCATGCGCTGCGACACCGGTTCTCCCGATGAAATCTGATACAGGTGGCTTTTCAGTGTTGGTGCTGCAAGCACCTGATAGATGAACTCGACCGCATCCCCGACGTGAAGAAGTGCAACTTTTTGTTCTTCATCCACAAGAATCTCCCCGGTCTCAAGTGCCTCGATACACATACGCGCGCAAATATTCCCTGTTTCCTCTGCATGATCCGGAATTCCATATAAATGGTCCAGCCTTAAGGTAACAATATTTTTTCCCATATCCTGGTGGTATTTACATATGCTTTCCCCTACCGCGATCGCCAGGCCGCGCATGCTGATTGCCACACTCGGTTCATCCTCACTGATCACATCACTGTATGTCTGCTGGTATACTTCCTCCGACGACAGATAAATAAAGCGACCCTCACTGACAGCCTGAAAAGATAAAAGAATATTCATCAGTCCCGACGTATACTCTCCTGCCTGACTCTGCGTACCGCTCCACCGGAAATTATAATCATATGCTCCCATGAAAATGACCGCATCCGGCTGAATGCTTGACAGCACTTCTCGAATACAGGTATCTCCATACGAGAAATGATACGTTTCAAAAATCTTGTGGGAAGTATGAACGGTCTTCGGTTCCTCTGTCAATAAGAAAATCCGATGTCCCTCTTTATTCAGTTTTTCCACTAACAGCCGCATAAAATGGCTGTTCTTTCCAACCAACAAAATGTTCATGACAATCCCTGCTCCTTCAGACTTTGAATAAACTGCTGCGTATCCTCCATTGCCTGTTCCATGGAAATTCCGTATGTTTTCTGAAGTTCCTGCGCAATCTGTTCCTGCGGCTCTCCCTGATCATTCCGCTTCCATATAAATGCCGCACATTCGTTCAGCACGACCGGCTTTCTGTAATCCAGTCCCTCTTGCTGCATATCTAATAGCCAGTATCTTCCCGCCGCATGTCGTAATTGATAGTGTCTGTCTGTTCCCATTTTTACTCCGCATGATGTAATTATTTAATACTTAATTATAACATATCATCCCATAGCCTCAAGATTGTTCTTTCCAACTTTTGGTATTTTTTACAAATTTAAAAAAACATCGCACTATTTTCAATAGTGCGATGTCCGAAATCTCCTTATGAAACGCTATATTTATAATCTGTCACCATCAGATCGTCCACATTTGTTCCGTGATCAACATGGACTCCCACCGTCATTGAGCCGGCCTCTTCTCCGCTGAATGTAACATTCACGGTCTTGCCGGAGACAGAACCCTGTCCCCTTGTCGCCTCAACCTGATCGATCGTGTCATTAAACACAATACTAAGCTGAACCGTGCCACTGATGCCTGACCAGTCAACGGATACGTATCCTTTTCCGCCTCCGTTCCAACGATCCATAACTCCCATATATGATACATTTAATGTTCCTGCGTTCTGTCCACTGGCCAAATACACACCCTCAGCCAGATTCCGGTCCACAAGAATCGTAGGTTTCTCATAGCTTTTTCATGGGGAAAAATTAGATTTCTTGTCATTTAAATGCTGTTTTTCGGCAGAAATGCGTGTATAATCGGTTTAGACCAACTAATAATGAGGGGGATTTTCGTATGAGTATGGAATCAATTAATCTGGAACATAATAACAGCGGCCCGAATTTTCAGCTGCGTTACATCTCTGTCTCAAAATACGAAAACGATTGGAAGAGTATTCCTCACACGCATCAGATTTCGGAATTGTTTTATGTTTTGAATGGAAAAGGCGTTTTCTATATCGAAGATGAGGTTGTGCCGGTTGAAAAAGATGATCTAATGATCATCAATCCGCATATCGAACACACAGAGAAGACATTTCCAAATGATCCAATGGAATATATCGTTTTCGGTGTCGAAGGACTTGCTTTCTCCTCCGATCTGTCAAACGATAACAGTTCCAAAGGATACAGCCACTATAGCTACGGGTCCGATCAGAATCCGTTTATTAATTTTGCTCAACTTATGATAAGGGAATTTGATGAAAAGCAACCGGGATTTGAAACCGTTTGTCACGGATTGCTGCAGGTTCTGCTCATCTATATTTCAAGGAAACAGAACCTGAATGTGATCTCCGACTCTTCGTTCCAGCTCTCGAAAGAATGTGCTTTGGCCAAACGCTATATCGATGCAAACTATGCAAAAAATATTACACTTGATGTCCTTGCTGAGATTACACACATCAACAAATTTTATCTGGCACATTCTTTTACCGAGTGCATGGGACAGTCACCGATCAATTATCTGACCGAGAAGCGCCTTGATGCAAGCAAGCAGCTGCTTGCCAATTCCAACCTGTCGGTTGCCCAGGTGGCATCAAACACAGGATTCTCCTCACAATCCTACTTCTCGCAGATTTTCAAAAAGAAGGTTGGCATCACACCGCAGCAATACCGGAAACAAAGTACTTAGTCACATGTTGCTTTCAGATATAACCCACGAAGCTTACATGGGAAGCAAAGAATAACCGATACTACCGCACCGATTGCAGCCTGGAGGATCTGGTATGGAAGCTTCAGGATTGCATACTCCGGTGTACTGTAGATGAATGCACGTCCGAGGCTGTATCCGACAACCATAATGATCGCACCGAGAATGACACCAACGATTGCGCCGGCTTTCTCACGACCCTTGAATACCTTCTGTACAAACAGGGAAATTACAACAGCCTGCAGGCCATGTGTTACAAGTGATACGAACATTGGCGTCGGATAGAAGATCAGGTCACCGATAAAAGCACCGAGACCACCGACAATAAATGCACTAAACGGATCTAACAGAATGGATGCGGTACAGATGATCACATCATTCAGATAGAAATGTCCACCCGGTACCGGAACACCGAAAGAACTCATTACGATATTGAGTGCCATAAACATGGCTGTCAAAGTAAGGTTTTTGACGGTAAATGTCTTTTTCATAAGTAAATAAACTCCTTTACAAACTTTTTACTTAACAGTATCTGTCTCTTATACACATCTGACGCTGCCGACGATCTTACGCGT
>URQG01000039.1 GCA_900549895.1 uncultured Lachnobacterium sp. | reverse complement strand
TCGTCGGCAGCGTCAGATGTGTATAAGAGACAGGCAACATGAGACATAATAAAGTATAATGAATTTACAAAGATACCTGAGATGTTCGACAACCCTGTGTATTTAGAACCTACATTTACTTTAAACGGGATTCCTATATGAACTGTTGGATGTCAGGCCACCTCGTATCAGTGGAAGGCAGAAGACAGACTGCGGTCACCCACCTAGCTTTAGCTAGGAGTCTAAATTGCAGGAACCGGCATTTTGGGTTTATGCAAAGGATAAAGTGACAAGATACAAAAGATTGAATAAGGCACGAAAGATTGAATAAGGCACAAAAGATTAGAGGGGCTACCGGTTTCGGTAGCTCCTTTCTGCTATGATGTTTGTTTGAAATATCATTGGAAGCAGTTATGAAACAAAGTAAAAGGGAAATGGAGCACAAATCGGATTATGAAGAATAATGGTATGAAGATACTGATGATCGCTTTGCTTGTGATTACGGTTGTAACTGTGGTTCTAACGCTTTTGATCGTGGCAAAACTGACACATTCCACAAGCGTACAGGAAGAAACTTCTTTTGAAGAGTCGTTCAGCGGAACCTTGTACAATGCATATTTATATGAGGATCAGGAAAATAAACTGATCGTTTTTTATGAAGGAAAAAATTATGTAGCACACGAAAATGCCAAAAGTGATTATACAGGTGTTGCAGATATAGAGATAACAAATGGAAAGATTACCAAAATATATGCAAAATCAGATTCTATTGAAGGTATTCTGGACAGCTATTCCGATTACGCGGTACAGATCAAAGGATACGAAGAGCTGGAATATGAAAATTTGCTTCCGGTGTATGTGATCGCTGACAATCAGATGACGAAGCAGGTTGTTCACCAGAAAAATCTCACAGATCTTGTTGTGGGAAATTCGAAGATCAGTCTGATTGTGGCAGATCATAAGGCATGTGCGATCATTCAATCATGCGAAGATGCATATGCGAATGTTCGAGTACTTATAAAAAACAAGTCAAAAACAAAATACCAAAATATATATGTCAAAAGTAAGCAGAGTTTTACCGTCGATGGAAAAACAATGGAGGCGCAAACGGTTGTAAATGCAAAACAACTGCTTGCGGATAAGAAAACAAAAGAAGTTCTGATCGAACCGGGAGAGGAACTGTTGTATCTGTGCGATAAGAACGGTAATGTCAGGGGGACAGGATATGAGGGATCGTTTCTGTTCCGTAAAGCAGGCAGCGGATTTGTACTGATTAATGAACTTCCGGTGGAAGACTATGTGCGTTATGTGCTTCCGTCAGAGATGCCGGTGCATTTTGCTTACGAAGCACTTAAGGCACAGGCTGTGTGTGCCAGAACGTTTGCTTACGAGCAGATGAAATCAACGGAATATGCGAAATACGGTGCTAATCTGGATGATACGACTTCGTATCAGGTTTATCATTCATCAGGCCGCTATGAGATAACGGATCAGGCAGTGGAAGATACAGCAGGGATGGTACTGACCTATGAAGATCGGCTGATCAATTGTTACTATTATTCAACTTCTGCCGGGTATTCAGAGAATCTTGAAGTGTGGAATACGGATTCACCACATTATCTTGTCGCAGAGAATCATACAAAGGAGAAAACAAGAAATCTGTCAAAAAAGCGTGTTTTCCATAAATTCATTACCAGAACTGTGGAGGCGGACGATATGGAGTCTCCGTATTTCCGGTGGCAAGCGGAATTGTCTGATAAGATGGCAATGGACAGCAAGTTCGGACATTTGAAAAAACTGGAGGTAAAGGAACGCAGCAAGAGTGGGTATGTGCTTGCACTTCGTGCCGTGTTTGAAGACGGGGAACGTATCTATAATAAAGAAAACGAAATACGATTTTTCCTGGGAGGATATCTTACGAATCTGACGCTTGCGGATGGAACGAAGAAAGCAGGATTGTCATCGGTTCCGTCTGCCTGTTTTGAAATTAAGAGTCAGAAAAACGGAAAGTTTGTTTTGATAGGAGGCGGATTCGGACATGACATCGGAATGAGCCAGTATGGCGCGGATTCTATGGGAAAAGAAGGGAAAAACTGGCAGGAAATTTTAAGCTCATTCTATAAAGATGCGGAAATTCGAAATATTTTTGATGTAAATCAGGAGTAAAAATTACAAACTACTTGCAGAATCAGCAGTCCTGTGCTACAATAGCAAACGTGTTAAAAGCAAAGAATGTGTATAGTAGTTCTTAATACACTGGCAGAGAGAGGAAGTCATCGGCTGTAAGCTTCCTTAGTAAGGTTAAGAAATGAATTTTCGCACAGGAGCTGCGCAGATGAATTTAAATGTATGTAGTCTGCGACGGAAGCTGCACGTTAAGCAGAAATGAGAGCCTGTAGAAGATACAGGAATCAGGGTGGTAACGCGGATTTATTCGTCCCTTATAGTCTTTTGGACTATAAGGGATTTTTTAATGTTTACAGCGCTGTTTCACCGGTAAACGATAGTGTTTACAAAGAATATGAATAAAATCATCGAAAAGGAGAAAACCATGAAAGAAAAGTTGCAGAAAATCAGAGAACATGCAATGGCAGAAATCGAGAATTCCGATGGACTTGCCAAGCTTAATGATGTCCGTGTTTCTGTACTTGGTAAGAAAGGCGAACTTACTGCAGTATTAAAAGGAATGAAGGATGTTGCTCCGGAGGATCGTCCGAAGGTCGGTCAGTGGGTCAATGAGACGCGAGAGGCAATCGAGGCAAAGCTTGAGGAAACAAAGGCAAAACTTGAGGCAGCAGAACTTGAGCATCGTCTTGAGAAGGAAGTCATCGACGTAACACTTCCTGCAAAGAAGAATCGTGTCGGTCATTCTCACCCAAACACACTTGTACTGGAAGAGGTTGAGCGTATTTTTACCGGAATGGGTTATGAAGTGGTTGAGGGACCGGAGGTTGAGTATGATTACTACAACTTTGAGGCATTAAATATTCCGGCAAACCATCCGGCAAAGGATGAGCAGGATACGTTCTATATCAATGATAAGATCCTTCTTCGTACACAGACATCACCGGTTCAGGTCCGTGTCATGGAGCAGAAGAAGCCTCCGATCCGCATGATCGCACCGGGGCGTGTATTCCGTGCCGATGAAGTGGATGCAACCCATTCACCGTCCTTCCATCAGATCGAGGGAATGGTGATTGATAAGAATATTACATTTTCAGATTTAAAGGGAACACTGACACAGTTCGTACAGCAGCTTTTCGGTAAGGATACAAAGGTTAAGTTCCGTCCGCATCACTTCCCGTTCACGGAGCCGTCCGCAGAGATGGATGTGTCCTGCTTTAAATGTGGCGGCAAGGGCTGCCGCTTCTGTAAGGGAGAGGGCTGGATTGAAATCCTTGGCTGTGGAATGGTTCATCCGCGTGTGCTTCGTATGAGCGGTATCGATCCGGAAGAGTATTCGGGATTTGCGTTCGGTATCGGACAGGAGAGAATTACGCTTTTGAAGTATGAAATCGATGACATGCGTCTTCTTTATGAGAATGACGACCGTTTCTTAAAACAGTTCTAGGAGGTTAATTAGGATGAAAACATCATTAAAATGGATCAAAGCGCTCGTTCCGGGACTGGATTGCAGCGCACAGGAATATATGGATGCAATGACACTGTCCGGATCAAAGTGTGAGGGATATGAGCAGATGGATGCCGACCTTGACAAGATCGTGATCGGACAGGTCAAGAAGATCGAGCGTCATCCGGATGCGGATAAGCTTGTGATCTGTCAGGTAGATATCGGAAAGGATGAATTGCTGCAGATCGTAACCGGCGCTCCGAATGTGACCGAGGGAGCAAAGGTTCCGGTTGTATTGGACGGAGGACGTGTGGCCGGCGGACATGACGGAAGCAAGACTCCTGGCGGTATTGTTATTAAGAATGGTAAGCTTCGTGGCGTAGATTCTTACGGTATGATGTGCTCAATTGAAGAACTTGGTTCTAACCGTGATATGTTCCCGGACGCTCCGGAATATGGTTTATATATCTTTGATGAAGATGCACCGGTCGGTGAGAATGCAATTACTTATCTCGGACTGGATGACAGCATTATCGAGTATGAGATCACGTCCAATCGTGTTGACTGCTTCTCTGTACTTGGCATTGCAAGAGAGGCCGCCGCAACCTTCGATAAGAAATTTGTTCCTCCGGTTGTAACTGAGACAGGAAACGATGAGGATGTCAATTCCATCGTTAAGGTTACGGTAAAGGATTCGGATCTGTGCAGCCGCTATACGGCAAGAGTTGTTAAGAATATTAAGTTCGCTCCTTCACCAAAGTGGATGCAGGAGAGACTTCGTTCCCACGGAATCCGTCCGATCAACAATGTGGTTGATATCACAAACTATGTGATGGAAGAGTATGGTCAGCCGATGCATGCATATGATCTTGACACCATTGCAGGACATGAGATCGTTGTAAGACGTGCGGAAAAAGACGAGAAATTTACAACTCTTGACGGACAGGAACGTTCCATGGATGACAGCGTTCTTATGATCTGTGATGCAGACAAGGCAATCGGTATTGCCGGTATCATGGGTGGCGAGAATTCTATGATCACAGAGAATGTTCACACGATGCTTTTTGAGGCTGCCTGCTTTGACGGAACCAATATCCGTAAATCTTCCAAGAAGATCGGCCTTCGTACCGATGCTTCCGCAAAGTTCGAGAAGGGACTGGATCCAAACCTTGCAATGGAAGCGATGAACCGTGCGTGCCAGCTGGTTGAAGAACTTGGCGCAGGTGAGGTAGTCGGCGGAGCAATCGATATTTATCCGGTTAAGAGAGAGGGCGTAAGAATTCCGTTTGAGCCTGACAAATACAATAAGCTTCTGGGAACTGATATTGATCCGGATACCATGATCGGTTATTTTAAGAAGATTGACCTTGGATATGATGAGGCAGCAAATGAGATCGTTGTTCCTTCCTGGAGACAGGATCTTCTGTGCGATGCCGATATGGCAGAAGAGGTTGCGAGATTCTTTGGCTATGACAATATCGCAGTCACACTTCCAAGCGGCGAGTCTACAGCCGGTGGCAAGAGCTTCAAGCTTCGCATGGAGGAAAAGGCGCGTGAGGTTGCAGAGTTCTGTGGATTCTCTCAGGCAATGACATATTCATTCGAAAGTCCGAAGGTGTTTGATAAATTACTGATCCCGGCAGATTCCAAGCTGCGTGAGACCGTTGTTATCTCGAATCCGCTCGGAGAGGATTACTCCATTATGCGTACTTTACCGCTCAATGGAATGCTGACATCTCTTTCCACAAACTTTGGCCGTAGAAACAAGGATGTGCGTCTGTATGAGATGGGCAATATTTATCTTCCGAAGCAGATTCCTCTTACGGAACTTCCAGAGGAGCGTATGCAGCTGACTTTCGGTATGTACGGAAGCGGTGATTTCTTCACCATGAAGGGTGTGGTAGAAGAAGTATTATCACAGCTTGGACTTCGTGATAAGCCACAGTATGACCCACATGCAGAGCTTAGCTTCCTGCATCCGGGACGTAAGGCAAATGTCATCTATGACGGTGCCGTTGTCGGATATCTCGGCGAGATCCATCCGACCGTTGCTGCAAACTATGCAATCAAAGAACGTGTATATGTTGCAGTCATCGATATGCCGGAGATCGTATCCCGTGCATCATTCGATTATAAATATGAAGGAATTACAAACTTCCCTGTATCCTCAAGAGATTTATCCATGGTTGTGCCTAAGGACATTCTTGTCGGAGATATTGAGAAGATCTTTGATCAGAGAGGCGGCAAGTACTTAGAGAGCTATGAACTGTTTGATGTATACGAAGGCGAACAGATTGAGAAAGGCTTTAAGTCCGTTGCTTACTCGCTCAAGTTCCGTGGTAAAGACAAGAATCTTGAGGAGAGCGATATCACCAGTGCTATGAAGAAGATCTTAAACGGATTAGAGGGTATGGGAATTCAGTTGAGAGGCTAATACAATGACAGAAGGAATGAACGTAAAAGATTATGATTATGATCTGCCGGAGGAACTGATCGCCCAGGATCCTCTTGAGGATCGCTCCAGTTCCCGTCTTATGGTACTTGACCGTAAGACGGGAGAGGTAGAACATCGGCATTTTACCGATATTCTTGAATATCTGCATCCGGGCGATTGCCTTGTTATCAACAACACGAAGGTAATTCCTGCGCGTCTGTTTGGTGTCAAGGAAGATACACAGGCTAAGATTGAGGTCCTTCTCTTAAAGAGAAAGGAAAACGATGTCTGGGAGACGCTTGTTAAGCCTGGCAAGAAGGCAAAGCCGGGAACCAAGATCGTATTTGGCGATGGAATTCTGACTGGAGAGGTTATTGATGTTGTAGAGGATGGTAATCGTCTGATCCAGTTCCATTATGAGGGAATCTTCGAAGAAATTCTGGACCAGCTCGGACAGATGCCGCTTCCACCATATATTACACATCAGCTGAAGGATAAGAATCGTTACCAGACCGTTTATGCAAAGTATGATGGTTCGGCGGCAGCTCCTACAGCAGGATTGCATTTTACCAAGGAACTGCTTGAACAGGTAAAAGAGATGGGCGTGGAGATCGCGGAAGTAACACTTCATGTCGGGCTTGGAACATTCCGCCCGGTTAAGGTAGACAATGTACTTGATCATCATATGCATTCCGAATTCTATATGGTTTCAGTGGAAGCTGCCGAGAAGATCAACCGCACAAAGGATAACGGCGGCCGCGTTATCGCGGTCGGAACGACAAGTACACGTACGCTTGAGGCGGCAGCCGACGAGAACGGAAGACTGCGCGAGACGAGTGGCTGGACGGAGATCTTTATCTATCCGGGATATCGGTTTAAAGTGATTGACGCTTTGATCACGAATTTCCACCTGCCGCAGTCGACACTTGTTATGCTGGTGTCTGCTTTAGCCGGAAGAGAACATGTGTTGAATGCATACAAAATTGCTGTGCAGGAGAAATATCGATTCTTTAGTTTCGGTGACGCTATGCTTATAAAATAGTTTGAATTTACTTGTCAAACGACCTTTTGTGTAATACAATATTAAAAGAATTTTGATTTTGGAATGAAGGGTATAGGGAGTGTGGCATGGAAGAAAAAAGAAAACATAAAAGATTGGATCTGTATGTTGATGTTCAGTTGGAGCGTCTTGATGAGGAAGGCGTTACTACCTTAAAATATGTTCAGGTAGATGTAACGGATATTTCACGAAGCGGTATCGGATTTAATGCGAAGACAAAATTGAATATCGGTACGTATTACAATACAAAGATTCAGATCTGGACAAAGGAAGTCGTAGATACCGTAATCGAGATCGTTCGATGCGAGGAGACTGCGGGCGGATATCATTACGGAGCAGTATTTATCGGAATGACAGATACGGATGCACTCAAGATTGATATCTATCAGATTTTTAACGATTTATAAGAATCGGAGGGGTTGCATATTTGCAGCCCCTTTTTTATAGAAGAATTTGTGGGCGATTGCAGAAAGCTGTCATAAGATTCCCGTGGAAATTGTTCGAAAGTATTTGGGGCAATCGCCTATAAAGTTTAAATAAAAGGAGCTGCAAATATGCAAACCGTAGAGAAATATGAAGTGAAGAGAGCTGTAAGAAGAGAGATTGAGGTGGATGTGCCGGGCTCGAAGAGTATTACGAATCGAGCCCTCTTGATTGCGGCATTGGCGGAAGGCAAGAGTGTGCTGCGAGGCGTACTTTTCTCGGATGACAGCCGGCATTTCTTGCAGGCACTTATTGATCTCGGCTTCGAGGTCAAAATTGAGGAAGCTGCTGCGGTGGTGTCGATCGTAGGATGTGGCGGCAGGATTCCTGCATATGAGCGTCCAAAGGCTGAACATACAGAGGCGGTGGAGAAATACGCGGAGATGACAAATGCTTCTATCAACGTAGGCAGCGCAGGTACGGCGGCACGTTTTCTGACAGCCTATCTTGGATTGTCGAAGGGACGTTATTTTATGGATTCATCCGATCAGATGAAGAAGCGACCGATGGAAGAACTTCTGAAAGCGTTGGAGGATCTTGGCGCATCGATTGCGTTCACGGAGGAGATGTATCATTTCCCGTTTATCATCGGAAATGATAAGGTGCGTAAGCATGAGGTTACGATTGATGTGGACAAGAGCAGCCAGTTTTTGAGTGCGCTTCTGATTGCATCGGTTTTGTTTACGGAGGATTTCGTGATCCATGTGAAGGGACATCATGGTATGTCGTATGTGAAGATGACGATCGCGATGATGGAACAGTTTGGTGTTCAAGTGATTGCTCAGTCGGAAGATACGTTCTGTATTCCGGGGTATTCCGCTTATGAGCCGCGCGATTACCGGATTGAACCGGATGTATCTGCGGCAGCGTATTTCTATGCCATGTGTCCGGTACTTTCAGTGCCTGCCAAGGTGCATCATGTGCATTGGAAGAGCCTGCAGGGAGATACCGCTTTTTTGCATGTGTTGGAAGAGATGGGATGCAGGAGTGTTGAAGAAGAGGACGGAATTAAGTTATTTCCTCCGGAAAATGCAATGCATGGCGGCAAATTTGATCTGTCGGCTTTTTCCGATCAGGCACTTACTCTGGCAGCCATCAGCTGTTTTGCGGATTCGCCGGTAACAATTACCGGAATCGGGCATATTCGCTTTCAGGAGTGTGACCGATTTCAGGCGATCGTATCAAATCTGACAAGAATGGGGATTGAATGTGAAAAAGTGGACGAGGAAACAATTTGCATTCATCCGGGAAAGCCGAAACCGTGCGAGATAGAGACTTTCGAAGATCACCGTGTGGCAATGTCGTTTGCGATACCCGGACTTGTGACAAGTGGAATTGTAATTTTGAATCCGGGATGCTGCAGAAAAACGTTTGAAACGTATTTTGATGTACTTGAGTCTGAGATATGCATGGGGTGATATGCTGTTCGATTAAAAATATAAAAGATGTGGAAGCGGCAGTGCCGTATGTAATATAATCAAGTTAGAAAGAGGAAAAATAAGGAGGAAATTGTAATGCCATTTATTGATTCAAAAGTAACGGTAACCTTAACAAAGGATAAAAAGGAAAGTATTAAGGCTCGCCTTGGACAGGCGGTAAGCATTCTGCATAAGTCCGAAGCCTATCTTATGGTTGGCTTTGAGGATGATTATGATCTGTACATGGGGGGAAATAAACTGGAAAAAGGTGCTTATGTATCGGTAAGCCTGTTTGGAAGTGCATCTTCTGCCGACTATGAGAAGATGACAGGGGCAATCTGCGAAATCCTACAGGATGAACTTTCCATTCCGGGAGATAAAGTGTATGTAACCTATCACGGTGTGAATGATTGGGGATGGAATGGAAGTAACTTCTAAGTGTATTGACATGAAAACGAAAGCCTATGACTTGAGAGTGGAAAGGCGCTATATACCCAAACTGATAAGGGGGATTGTACTTTGAAATTGTTAATTAAACAGAGAGTATTTTCGTGGACAGACACATACGATGTGTATGACGAAGCCGGAAATCCGAAATATTATGTGAAAGCAGAATTTTTCACATTGGGACATCGCATTCATGTATATGATATGAATCAGAATGAGATCGGCGTGGTAAAGGAACGTGTGTTCAAATTGCTTCCGGTATTTGATATTGAAATCGGTGGAAAAGACTTCGGAACCGTGCAGAAGGAATTCACATTTTTTAAACCGAAGTATGAACTCAATTACAATGGCTGGAGATGTGAGGGAGATTTTGTGGCATGGGATTATGATGTGTATTCCGGATGCAGTGTTGCGGTACACATTTCGAAAGAGATTCTGCATTGGGGCGATACCTATGTGATCAACATTGTTGATCCGGCGGATGAGATTATGGCGCTTATGTTGACGATCGCAATCGATGCGGCAAACTGCTCAAGTTCAAATTAGCGTTTGGATAAAAAGATCGGATAAATATATCACAGAGAGTGGCAGCAAGAGCGGGCTTTGAAATTGCCTGGGTGGAATTACTTTCGGAGAAAGACAAATAAAACAACTTCATTTTGGATAAGAACAAAGCGGCTCACATTAGTGAGTCGCTTTGTTAATGTAATTGGTTTTGTATTTGGAATATACGATCTTCTGGCTGCGATACAATCCGAAATAGCCGGAGAGCATGTAGCTGAGTGCCGTTGCAAGCAGGAAGTATGGCATTCCATCATATCCGAATAATTCAAAGCTGATCAGAAGCGATGTGATCGGACAGTTTGTTACACCGCAGAACACTGCGGTCATTCCGACGGCGGTACAAAGTGTCGGTGAGAACCCAAGCAGATTTCCAAACAGACATCCGAAAGCCGCACCGGTAAAGAATGACGGTACAATCTCGCCGCCTTTGTATCCGGCACCGAGTGTCAGTGCGGTAAAAATCATCTTTAACAGGAACGCTTCCGGACGAACCGTTCCGTTGATACAATGTGCGATAATATTGATTCCGGTACCGTTGTAATCCTGATTGCCGACGAGAAGTGTGAGTACGATGATGATACATCCACCTACAATCGCGCGGACATATGGATTTGCAAAGAAACGTTTGTACAGATCCTCACTCTTATGTAACAGAACACAGAAGAGAATGCTGACCAAAGCGCAGAGGATTGCCAGAACGGAGATCTCAATCGAAGAAATGATTCCGAATTTAGGTATCGAGCGAATGATAAACATTTCATTTGATACACCGAACGAGTATGCGATTCCGTGAGCGATGAGCGAACTGATCACACATGGCACCAAAGCAATATAGTACATGACGCCGACACTGACCATTTCCATCGGCAGGATAGCAGCTGCCATCGGTGTTCCGAACAGTGCAGAGAATGCGGCACTCATACCACACATGATCATAACATGCTTGTCTTTGTCATCAAAACGGAACAGTCTGCCCAATGCATTACCGATACTTCCGCCCATCTGTAAAGCTGCACCTTCTCGACCGGCAGATCCGCCAAACAAATGCGTGATCAGTGTCGATATAAAGATAAGCGGTGCCATACGAAGCGGAAGTTCATCATCGGAATGGATCGCGGAGATGACAAGATTCGTTCCGGTATCTTTTTCATTATGCAGGATCCGGTACATTGCAACAATACAGACACCACCGAGCGGAAGAAGAAAGATCAGCCAGCTGTTTTGTGTGCGTAGAACAGTGACAAGCGATAAAGCAAAATAGAATGCAGTACCGCACAGTCCGACGGTGATTCCCACAATAATTGCAAAAATAATCCATTTTAAAGAGACAAGCGCACGATGTGCATTGTGTTTTATTTTGTGTCTGATAACATCATTCATAACCTGTCTCTTATACACATCTGACGCTGCCGACGATCTTACGCGTGTAGAT
>URQG01000038.1 GCA_900549895.1 uncultured Lachnobacterium sp. | reverse complement strand
ACCTATTTTAACACAAACCTTCACATTTTCAAGTCGCTAGAACATAATCAGCGATGAAATCACGGAAGTAACCAGCATGGTTGCGATCACGATCAAAGCGACAATTGCGATCAGACGTTTCTTTTTCTGTTGACGATTTAATTTACTCATAGTATTCACCTCTTTCAAAAAATCGGGTATAATTGTACATATTATATATATTAGGAAAGGAAATATGCTATGTTCACATTCCTTATTATCTTCGCAATATTTTTAATCATCTTAAATGTCACGATCCGCAAAAACGATTCCAAGCAGAACAAATGCGAGGAAGATTTCTGGGAACAGGAACGTCAGGCAAACTTTGCCAGACGCAAAGATATCAGTAATCTTCAATATCTTACCATACCAATAGAGAAAATACCACACAACCTTCACACACAAGCAGAGGAAATTCTTGTCAATCTCTCCAATTGTAAGATGTTAAACCTTGCCGGAATTACCAATACGGAACTGAAGCTGACCTACGGAGCTGCAAATCTGGAAGAATTATCGGAGTACGACGACAATTTCACCCGCTTTGTACAGGCGGTCTCCACATACGCTGCCGAGCTTGTCGAAGCCGGACAGACCGATGATGCCCGCGCACTTCTCGAGCTTGCCGTGTCCTACCATGCGGACGCAATCTCCATCTACACTACGCTTGCCAAAATCTATCAGGATGCCGGTCAAAGCGCTAAGATTCAGGATCTGATCAACTCTGCTTCACAGATCAACACGATTGCGAGCAAAATGATCACAGAAAAATTACAATCCTATCTTCCATAGGCCGCATAGTAACGATCCTGTAAGCGGGATGCCTCGCTCCGTGTCAGCGTCTCCCAGTTAATTTCATCATGGATATCATGTTGTGCCCGATACTCGCGCAGCCGCTCGATCTGATGCGCGGTTGCCGGTGTCTGGCGCTTTGCTTTATAAGTAAGTTCCCGCGGGATCAAAAGTTCTGTTTTTTCCGGCAGGATCTGCTGCATCATGCACTCCAGTATCCGATGTGTCTCCACCGCATCATCCAGCGCACGGTGCGCACGCTCCCGCTCGATCCGATAATACACGCACAGATCTTCCAGTTTCTTCGACTGTTCTCCCGGCAGGATCGCACGCGCAATGCGAAGCGTATCGCAAGCCCGAAGGGTGAGCGGGATCCGTTTATTGACCGCCCATTGTTTCATGAAACTGTAATCGAATGACACGTTATGTCCCACGATCACATCGTCCCCGATAAAAGCGATCAGTGCCTGCATCGCCTCATCCTCGTCAAGTCCCGCAGCCACTTCCTCGTTCGTAATTCCGGTCAGTTCCACTACCCGCTCCGGTATACTCCGTCTCGGATTCACCAGTGTCGCATAACGCGCCGCCTCCTTATGACCGCGCACGCGCACCGCACCAATCTCGATCACCTTATCCAGTTTCGGATTGAGTCCCGTCATCTCCAGATCGATCACCGTGTAATTGCCCCGCAGTATATGTTCCGCTTCTTCGTTCTTTCGCTCCATGTACAGCCGCCCTCTTCCTTTTTCTCGCCTTATCTTACTACAAGTTGTACATGCACGCAAACAAAAAGGTGCAAAGCCTTTACTCGATCATCAAAACTTTACACCTTATTTTTGTTTTCTATTCGTATTTAGAAAATGGATAATACTCTTTGTAACAGTACATCGATTCCGGCGATCCAAAGAAGGATGGCGCCCACTGTATAGACCGTTGTCTTAGAAGTGAATCCAAGATGATAACCGGTGTACATGCCACCGATGACAAACACGATCGTGATCACAACGATCATAATCAGGATGGCGACGAGGTTCGTTCCAACAAATCCGAACGCGATTCCCGCGAGCACTGTGTACAGGCTGCTGATAGAAGCCAGCCGCACAAAACGTCGGATGCCGAGATTCGTCTCGAGATGTTCCTCAACACGCTCATTCCGTATTGCCTTCACGATCAAACGGATTCCAAGTGCAAAGAAAATTACCATCGCGAGGATTTCACCGAGGAACCGCTCATCGGACTTCGGATAACTTTTACAGAACAGATCCGAAAGAAAATGCCCGAAAAAAAGTGCGATCATTTGGCACACCGCCATCAGTATGCAGATTCCCGACAAAAGCTTCTTATTTATTTTACTGACCAATGATCCCTGACACTCCATCGCGCCGAAGATATCCAAAGATATCCCGGCGACGATGAGCAGATTCTCAATCCAGTTCATCCACTACTCCTTATAGCATGCTTTCTCACTACTCATCATCCCCTTCCACCTCACCTATTCGCAAAATCGCACGTTACACGTGCTTTCTCGTAGCCCTGCTACTAATTTTGCTCATATGTGGGGCGGCGACTCTATTCGAGTCACCCTGAGAATAAGAAAATCTGATGCTTACATGCACGCATGACACATCAGCTTTTCTTATTCTTAACGGGCTACTGAATAGTTACCTGTTAATTTATTTTACGTCGTCAGCCTTAATAGAGTCAAGCTTGTAAATGAATTTCACGCTTCCGTTTACGCCGTCTGCGATAGAGGTAAATGTCTGATAATCCTCACCGGCATCGAGCATTGCCTGAAGCTTATCAGTAAGAGGCTTGATGTCTCCATTGTAGCTGTTCACAATCTTGGAGATACCCTTCTCATCGAATTCAACCATACCGTCTGCCAGATCATGTGATCCGTCATCCAGCTTATCAACACCCTCTACAATCTTGGTAGTTGCATCATTTAATGCGGTAATTCCGGCTGTCAGAGTAGGAACCTGATCTGCCAGTGTCTGTGTTCCCTTGCTGAGTGCTGCCGCACCGCTTACAAGGCTGTATCCGTTCGACTGTACTGCCTCGATCTGCTGAGCGATGGTAGACTTTGCACTCTCAGCTCCGGTAATAGCTGCCTGAGATGCTGCCTGGGACGCGACTTCCTTGCATGCGCCTGCAAGCTGGTTTGCAAGTGTCTGAAGGCTGGTTTCTACAGCGCTGCTGATCTGCTCGTTGTTTCTTCCTGCTGCGATGGTCTGCTTGATGGTATCCTGTGTCTTATTGAACAGAGTATCCTTAGCTCCTGCTTTTGCATACAGTAACTCGGCAAGCTGTGCGCTTGACATATCTTTTCCGATTGCATACATTGCTGCGTAGGTCTGATCTCCTGCCTGTGCAGCCTTCGCAAAGTTTGTCTTGATTGCAGAAGCTACCTGATCTGCTGTCAGCTTGCTGTCTGCCGGCTGTCCTGCTGCCTGTAAAAGTACCTGTCTTACAACCTCGTTGTATACGGTTGTGGCTGCCTGGCTGCTAAATGCACCATCGTAAAGTGAGGTGTAAAGAGCACCATCTGCTACGCTTCCGTCCTCACTTTGTGTATAGCGGAGTGCAGAGTAAATCTGCTTTGCAACTTCCTCGGTCTTACCATTCTTAAACTCTTTGTCAACAGCTGCTGATGCTGTCTTGGATGCAGCAGTTTTCTCTTTGTCGCTCATCTTGGTATTTAATGCTTTATCTAATGTTTTCAGTCCGCTGCTGATGCTTTTTGCACTGGAATTTAAAGTATCAACGCCTTTTCCAAGATCTCCGCTCTTAGAATAAAGTTCGCTCATTCCACTTGCGTAGTCAGCAAGGCTGCTCTGTAATGTATCAAGTCCGTCTGCCAGATCGGAAGATCCGTTCTTGAGCTGTGTTGTCGCATCTGTGAGGTCATTGATCATATCATCGAGGGAAGAAGAATCTCCTGTACTCATAGATACCATGCTTCCTGCATTGGCAACAAGTGTCATTGCTGTGCTGAGCTTAAAGTTTTCAACATCTGCGCTTACTTCGAAGTACTCAGGGATATCTAAGTCATCGATGAAATCAGAATCCTCAACGCCGAGGCTGTCCTTGATGCCCGGAAGCGCGTAACCGATTACGATGTTGCTGTCGCCGTTGCTCTGTACCTTGCCGTTGGTCACTTCAACATTTGTAAAGTTGTCATCCAATACCATTGCAGTTACGGCTGCAAACGGAACCTTCACCTCAACGTCTTTTCCGTTTACGTTCTCTTTATAAGAAGAGTTGTTCGTGTAATCGAAATGGATCGTTACCTTTCCTGATTTTCCTGCAAGGTCTGCCGGCGCAATTTCCTTTCCATCCAGATAGTAAGTTACCTTCTGGCTGACCGGAGCTTCCTCATCGGTCGTTCCCTGGTAGTAGATATCGCTACCGTCTGCCTGCCAGGTCAGTTTGTCGCCATCCTGCTTAAACTCCTCATCACCCTTGACATTCTTGATATCAGAAAGATTGGACTGATCCTCGATGGTTGCTGCGCCATCAGTATTTGCAAGGTGGTCACTTACGATTGTCTTATAAACACTTCCGTTTGCATCCGACAAAAGATATACACTTTCGTCCTTGCCAATCTCTTTGTCGCTCGCCTTAAAGGAAACGAGATCCTTAAGATCGGCATCATCCTTGTCATCTACGGTAGTTTCCTGCTGAACCTCTGCGTCCTTGTTCTGATCCGCATTGACTGCGACTGCTGTCATTCCGCTTCCGAGGAGTGCTACAGTAAGTACTCCTGCTACGATACGGATTGCATATTTATTTGTGAATTTCTTCTTTAATTCCGGTAATTTCATGGTGTCATCCTCCTACTTATTCTTAATACGAAATCCTGCACTTGTTGCACAGATTACACGGTCAAAAATCATTAACATGGATGGAAGTACGAATGCTACAACGATCATACTGATGATTGCGCCTCGTGCCATCAGCATACACAGTGAACCGATCATATCGATATCGGAATATAAACCAACACCGAACGTTGCTGCGAAAAAGCTTAACGCACTGACTAAGATGGACTGGATGGATTTCTCCAAAGCATCTGTGATCGCTTCCTTTTTCTCCATACCGCGTGAACGGTTTCTCTTGTACTTATTGGTCATAAGGATCGCATAATCGACGGTCGCACCAAGCTGAATGGTTCCGATTACGATTGATGCAATAAACGGTAATACCGTTCCGGTATATGCCGGGATGCCCATATTGATAAAGATGGCAAACTCAATGACAGAAACCAGAATGATTGGTAACGAAATAGACTTAAATACAAATGCAATGATAATGAAGATCGCACCGATGGAAATAATACTTACATTTCTAAAGTCGGTATCCGTGATCTCGATCAGATCCTTGGTACAAGGAGCTTCACCGATCAGCATTGCGGAATCATCGTATTTCTTAATAATCTTGTTAATTTCATCACACTGTGCGTTGACTTCATCGGTTGCCGATGCATATTCGGAAGCAACGAGCATCAACTGATATTTACCACTCTTGAATTCATCCTTGATTTCATCAGGGATCATCTCCTGCGGGATGCTTGGTCCTGTAAGCGAATCTAAGGATACGGCAAGTTTGACACCGTCCACTTTCTTGATCTCATCGATCATGTTCATGCTATCCTTCGGTGACAGGTTGCTGTCGGCAAGAATCATGTGGGTTGCACCCATGTCAAACTGTTCCGTCAGCTTATCGTTACCAACCTTACTGTTGAAGGTTTCCGGCAGCGTATTCGTCAGATCATAATAGACATCGGTATGTGTATATCCGTATAATGCCGGGAACAGGATGACTACGAACAATACTGCAAATACAACATAATGTTTTGTAATCCATCCCGCGATACGTCCAAGATCCGGCATAATCACTTTATGCTTTGTCTTCTCGATCAGCTTGTCACACACAAGGATCATTGACGGCAGGATGGTTACACAGGCGATAACACCGATGACAACACCCTTTGCCATAACGATTCCAAGGTCTTTACCAAGTGTAAAGCTCATGAAACACAATGCAATAAATCCGGCTACGGTTGTAATGGAGCTTCCGACAACCGAACTGATTGTATTGGAAATTGCATGTGCCATGGCACGTTTCTTATCTCCCTCAAACCGCTCCTGATTCTCCTGATAGCTGTGCCACAGGAAGATGGAGTAGTCCATTGTTACACCGAGTTGCAGGACAGCCGCCAATGCTTTCGTAATGTAGGAAATCTGTCCCATGAATACATTCGAACCCAGGTTATAAACAATTGCCAATCCGATACTCAAAAGGAAGATAACCGGAACAATAGCGGAATCCATGGTCAGTGACAGGATGATCAGCGACAGGACCACCGCGATCAAAACGTAGATCACACTCTCGTTTACTGCAAGCTTACGGATATCATTGTTTACAGAAGCCATACCACTGACGAAGCACTGATCTCCGACCAATCCGTTGATTTCTTCGATTGCATCCATGGTTCCATCCGATGACATAGACTCATCAAACAGGATTGCCATCAACTGGCTGTCTGCATCCTTATTATTAAAGAAATCATAGATATCATCCGGTAATGCTTCACGCGGGATGCTGAAATCTGCAACCGATCCGTACCAGATCACTTTCTTGACATGGTCGATATCGTCAATCTGATCTGCCACTTTTTGCAGATCCTTATCGTTCATGCCTTCCACAACTACAAGCGAAAAAGCTCCCGTTCCAAATTCATCCAGCAGGATATCCTGACCCTTCATGGTTTCGATCTCACCCGGAAGGTAAGAAAGGATATCATAGTTTACTCTGGTATTGACATAACCGATTCCTGACGGAATCAATAACAGAAATGCCAGAATCAGAATCGGGATGCGGAGTTTTACAACTCCCTTTCCAAATTTAATCATTTTGTTCACCATCCATTTTCTTTATTTTCACTTGAGAGTATAAAAAAAAAGACTGAATATGAAAATATTCAATCTTTTTGTCTTGTATCGGTCATATATACATTTGGGCAAATCTGTATATCCCGATATACATTTCTCAATTTTTGTATTTACAGTGAACAAGCTGCATCTACCTCCGAAACCATCGATCACGTTCGCGTTCTATAATTCCCTGATCACATCCGTCATGGAACGTGTGATCATATAGTAATATGCTTCTGCGATCTCACGCGGAGAAAGTGTCATTCCCTGTCCGATCCACTCTTCTGTCGCAAAGCACATCGACTGTGCATAATAAGAGGCAATAATCTCCGGACTCAGCCACTTATGCTTCGGAGTCTTGCCGGACATCTGTTCATTAATGATTTCAAGCAACATCTCCCGCACGCATTTCTGTGCAACATCATGAAATGTCACCGCTCCCTCAAGCTTTACAACATGCGAATAAAACGCCTTATCCCGCTCGATACTGCTAAAAAGCAGTACCATTGCCTCGGTTACCATTCCGCTTCGCACGAGTGGCAGGATCGGTTCAAGAAGCTCCGTGCGGATGATCCATTCGAGCAGTTCAAACTTATCCTGAAAATGGTTATAGAACGTCGGACGAATGACTCCGGCCTTGTCTGTAATCTCTTTAATTGTAATCTTCTCCATCGGCCGCTTGGCTGCAAGCTCCTTTAGGCTGTCCGCCAATAACTGGTCAATATCGGTTCTTACCTGTGTTGCCATATGATACCTTACACTTCATCTCATTGATGCGCTTACTCATCAAACTCCATGGTTACAAAATACCCCTTCTCCGTCTCCTTCACGTCGACGACGACACCTTCTCGCGTCTTGAGTCTCTCACTGACTGCATAATTCCCTGACATGGCAATCGCATGCTCAATGGTATAGTAATAGGAAGTCGGCAGCTTACCTTCTGTCACTGACAGTCGGTCCCCAACCTTGGTAAGTCCCGGACGTTCCATCTTAAATTCCATCTGTCTCATCTTTATCACTGTCCTCAACAAAATTGACATCAACGGTCTCGTTGCGTCTTGCATAATCTTTTGCAGCATGTGTCGCTGTCGCTGAGATCCAGATGTTCGATACTCCGTTGTAGATTAATATGATTCCGACAACAATCGTTGCTTTCTCCATCATTCCGAATGCATCGAATACGCAGAAAAATCCAAGGATTACACTGATGATTGCCAAAATCAGATTCGCACCCCACGCATCAAATCCGAATTTTTTGGCTTCAACTGCCTCCTTGATGGCCCGGATTCCGTGGAACAAAAGTACCACACCGATCACGATCGGGATCAGACTCATGATAACCGCCGGCTCCGCAAGAAACCAGATGCCCACAGCCAATACCAGAATTCCCATCACAACGGATAACCCCATCGTCACAATATTCAGGAAAAAGCTGCACAGATAAACTGCACCGATCACAATCATACCGATTGCAAGCACACTTCCCATCACATTAATCACACTGTTGTTCCAAATGACAAATACCACACCCAGTAAAATACATAACACAGAGGACAATAAAAAGTCCGCTTTAATTCTTCGTAAGAAATCTTTCATAGGGATTACCTCCTTTTGCCTTCGCGAACATTATAACATTGAAACATTTTTGATTCAACTTTTGATGAAAATTTGCTATAATCTATGCGTAAATTTATTCTCAATAATATTCAGGAGGACGCTTATGGGAAAAGAAACAAAAACAAATGCTGTCCGCATCTTAGAGCGAAACAAAGTTCCGTATGAACTGATAACATATGAATGCGATGAATTTATCGACGGCATGCACACCGTAGAGATGACCGGTGCTCCGGTCGAGCAGACTTATAAAACACTGGTCATGCAGGGAAAAAGCAAGCAATACTATGTATTTGTCATTCCGATTGCAGAAGAAGTGGATCTTAAAGCTGCGGCCCGCTCCGTCGGCGAGAAGTCGGTTGAGATGATCCACGTCAAAGATCTGACTGCGATCACAGGATATGTACGGGGTGGATGCAGCCCTCTTGGCATGAAAAAAGCATTCACGACCGTGATTGATTCATCCGCCGAGCAGTTCGATACGATGTACGTCAGCGGTGGCCGTATCGGAACCACGATCAAGCTCAACCCGCAGGACCTCGCCAAAGTAGTTCGCGCATCATTTGCACCGATTCTGATGCATACTTGATGGATGGTATAAAATACTACGTAATTTCTCGGGAAAGGATTATTCGAAACCTTACGGCTTTGAAACGATACGAACTTTGGACTCAACTTTTTATGCGAATTAACTTCGGGTTCTATTTTGGATAAGTAACTACAGCTTGTTCTTACTGCGCAATTAGCCGGCTTAATGGAACACCGAAGCAGTCGCATAAAAGAGTTTCGCCAAAGTGTATCGCTCCAAATCCTGTAGATTGGCAAATACTCTCCCGAGAGATTACTTACCTATCTTATGCCCGTCATTCATCAGGATACAATTCTTCAGAATCTCTCAAATACTACACTCACTGTAGTATTTATTCACGCCGGTCATGATTCTTCTCAATTTCAGAATACGGATGCCGATTCATACTTATAAACATTTTTCTACAGATATTTCCGACCATAGAAGCACTCTCGCCTCTTCCTCCCGAACTACTTACTGCATTGATCTCACAGGACAAGTTTTCAGCAATACTGGATTTTCTTATATAAACAGATACCGGATGCTGCTTAGTCAGAAAAATGTGTTTCTCCAATCTACAGGATTTGGGATGATACACTTTGACGAAATTCTTTTCTGCGACTGCTCCTGCGTTCCATCGTCTCGGATAATTGCATCATGTATCATCATGTCAATGCACTATTCAAAATCGATGCAGGAGTTAACTCGCAGAAAAAATTGAGTCCAAAGTCGGTATCATTCCGAATCTGTGACCTATAAGCACACTATTTTTAGAAATTGCATCCGGTATCGTCACTTTATATAGAAAAATAAATATTACGACAACTTGTCCTGTAAAAGATCGATCACATACTGTAGTTCGGCGCCCTCAACCGGTGCAACTCCATGATCCAATTTCTTCCAGTCGGGTGCAAGTTCACAGAGTCTGCGTTCCTTAGAATCCTTAACGGTCTCGATCGTAAGATATCTTCCGGTTCCCGCCACATCATTCCATGCAAGATAAATACGCAGGCAGGACGGATCCGCCATATCCTGATTCGGCAGATCCACACGAATCACAAGAAGATCCTCCGCCATATTCATGACCATAACCGAGAAATCTTCCGGAAGATACGGATATCTTCTCTTTTCCTGATAAGATTCCTCAAAAAGCTGATCAACATACTCTTCCTTCTTTTCACACAGCTCGTCGACCATAGCCTTCCCCTGTTCAAAGAAACGCTTCGGAAGGAATCCAAACTCAAACTGACGACGTTCAAACTTCAGATATTGTTCCGGTGTCAGCTGCATCGTTTTCTTCTTCGGTGCTGACTTTCTAGCCTTCTCCACTTCCTGAATTCTGAGAACAAGAGGCATCTTAAAAATCAGGTTATCCGTAAATGGATTGATTGCTATGCCCCCGAGATGCTCCTGTTGTTGCGCAGTCATCTCGTTGACTGCTAAATATGGCATATTAATAATCGCCTCGCTTTTCGGCGACTCCGGAATGTGCTGCCGGCTTGTATAAATCGGGAAATACACGCCTTTTTCCTTACTGTTTAACATGCATGGTACCGGTCGTTTCTCTTCATTGAGATTTGCCGGTACAAGAAGACGACACTTATGAATTTCTTCGATCAATGTATTCAGATTCTCCGCATTCTTCTCGGCAGTATACTGATGAACCAATTCCTCTAACTTATCGTTTTTGACATCCAGTGTCAGATTTGGATCAACCGGAGCTTTCGGTTGATTTTCCTTGTTGTTATGCAATGCATTAGAAAGTTTCTTCTTATCTATCATGTGTTCTATCTCCTAAACCCACACCAAAATCTACACAGAGCACGCTGTGCTCAACATGCTTCTTTATTTTACCATAGATACACAGCAGAATCTACCGCCAATAAAATAAAGTACGGTTTCAACGAAAAAATGTGTTGCTTATGCAACACATTCCTTCTTCCATACCTTCTCTCAATTCACTTTTGTTTTCCACCAGTTCTACGCTCAGAGGATGAAAATAACACACCCTTCTGTCCTGTCGAGGATCCCGGTATCGTATTTTTAATTGCGCTCTCTGGTATAAACTTACTTCATAAATCATGGATATATCAGGGTAATAAATCATGATTTTTTGCACATATTAACTTATGAGAGATGATGATGTCCAACTCGTAACGGCCGGCACCCCGGATTCATCGCTTATCGCTTACTTGTCCAGTGAATCCAGAAGATCTCTCATACGCTGGATTTCTTCTTTAGATACCGTTCTCTTGCTACAAACTGCTGACAATAACTGATCCGTCTGTCCCTCGAACCAGAAATCGGTCTCTTCGTTCATAAGCTTGGACTTGTACGCATCTTCATTCTTTTCGGCATGGACAAATGCATTCTTACCACGGCGATGCGTGCTGACAAATCCCTTGTCTGCCATCTTTCCTAAGAAAGTGACAACCGTAGTTCTTGCATAATCTTTTCCATACTGTTCTTTCAATTGCACGATCAGTTCCTGAACGGCAATGTCTTCTTTTGCGTCCCATACAACTTTCATGATAAGGGTTTCACATGCACTTAATTCTCTGGTAACTGCTTTCCTCATATACTCTCCTTTGTCTAAGATCTTCGACAACTTTATTCTAATTCACGTTGCCGAATAACTCAATAGTTTTTTTATAAAAAATGCAGAGTTTACAATTTTGATAATACCACTAT
>URQG01000037.1 GCA_900549895.1 uncultured Lachnobacterium sp. | reverse complement strand
CTACACGCGTAAGATCGTCGGCAGCGTCAGATGTGTATAAGAGACAGCGGAAAGTCCGTCAAAAAAGATTGCCTGTATCAATTCCTGTTCACTATCCGACAGCAAAGGCAGGGCGGCTTTCAGCCTGTCCACCATAACCGCATTGACAACGGTTTCCGCAATGTCTGCCGCTTCATCAGCGATAAAGTCTAAAGGCTTCCCCTCGCTGTCCGTAAATCCATCCAGAGAAAGCAGGCTGTTCTTCGTATCTAATTTTTTCAGATAACGCCACCGTTCCTTATCTCGGTAGAAGTCCGTGTATTGCTCCCTCACGACTTCAAGCAGACAGCCTTGAATGGGGATAAACAGCTTGTCCATATAGGTCTGGTCGGATTCCCTGCGGCGGCAGAAATCCGTATAGGACAGTTCCACATATCTGCCGCTTTCCTTGATATATACCTTTCTCGGTGCGTATTTCACTGTAAGTACCTCCCATCTGAATTTTTGAAATGTTCAAAATCCAGATGGAGAGGTGGCGAACGACACCTAACACCACTAATAGCCCTATGGCACTTTCCAACAAAAATCGACAAAAGAAAAACCGCAAAGGCTCTATGACCTTTACGGTTATGGGAAATATTAATTCTGTTGTATGGAGATTGTACTTCTACATTCAAGGCAGGAAGTGCCGTTGCATAGGCAGAAATTTTTTTAACTGGTTTCCTGCCGTTCTCTGATATGCTATGTATTGATAAATTTTGCTTCGTATGAGCAGATAGATAACTGCCCGAAAAAAGGACATAAAAAAATCCCTCCAAATTTAAAAACAAATTCAGAGGGTAATTTAGGGTATAACAAAATAACCCACCCGAATATCGTTTTTTTTATTTGGTGAGTTTGTTCTTTCAAATACGAAACAAAAAGAGCCGATGATTCGTGAATTGTTCCACAATTTCATCGGCTCTGCGTCTTAAGCGTCTGGCTCTTTGATGACAGTTATCTTCAAGTTGTCAACTTTAATCAATCTTTCTTGTCTGCATTTTGGACAATAAAGGGGATAATTCTCCAAAACAGTGTCCTTCCTAATTTTATTACGGGTTTTGCTCCCACAAACAGGACACAATATCCATTCGCATTTCATCATAATTAGTCTCTAATCCTTTCAAATCTCATTTTATATGACTTTTGCAAGCTGTTAAGCTAACTTGTGGAACATATGCCGAACCTTATCTATACGGCTATTCGGGCGGCGGGGTTGGCAAATAAATTTACCAATAGCTGGCTGGTATCCTTTTAACTCTGTCAAGCAGACTCCCTGCCCATTTGTGAAATAAGTTAAATCGTTCCTGTATTCTTGAATACATCTAGCAGGGATTTCTCCTTTCAGAATGACCTCGTCATTCTTTATCTGAGTACTTACAATATCTGCACAATACCTTGGAGCATCATGATACGCCCGTGAGAGATATTCCTGCGGTGCATAAATTTCAAAGTGGAGATATGGCTCTAATAGTTCTGTCCCTGCTTTTTTTAAAGCCTGCTCCAATACGATAGGGGAAAGCAGCCGAAAGTCTGCGGGGGTACTTACAGGACTATAATACAATCCATATTCAAAACAGATTTTACAGTCTGTCACTTTCCATCCATACAGCCCCTGCTCGCAGCCATAAAGAACCCCCTCCATAACCGCATTTTGGAACGATTGATTTAAATATCCAAGTGAAACTCTGCTTTCATACTGCACTCCGCTTCCAATAGGGAGCGGCTCTATGGACAACCCGACAGAAGCCCAGAAAGGATTTGGCGGGACTTCTATGTGGATGGTATATTCTGCTTTTCTAAGCGGTCTTTCCATATATATAACAGTAGGCTCTTTTATTTCTGCCTCCACATGATATTTTTCCTCAAGGATGGCACAAATGACTTCCATCTGCACATTCCCCAAAAAAGAAAGTATAATCTCATGCGTTGTAGTATCCACATAATATTTTAAAAGAGGGTCGCCATCTGAAATTTCTGTAAGTGCCCCAAGCAATATTTCCCGCTGTTCAGATTTCTTTACTGCAATCGTTGTTTGGAGCATAGGGAGAGGATTTTCAATAAATTTTCTCTGCGGCAACAGCATTTCGTTCCCCAAAATACTGTTTAGCTGCAAAACATCATTTGGTAAAATTACAATATCACCAGAGCAGGCTGTATCGGATGAATATAATTCACCGTTTGTCGGAACACACATCTCTGTGATTTTTATTTTCTCTTTTTCAGATATTCTAATAACATCCCTCAAATGCAATGTTCCGCTATATATACGCACATAAACAAAACGCCGCCTTTTCTCTGAATATTCAATCTTAAAAACCTGCCCGCATAGTTCAGATTGACCTTCAGGCGTTGATGAATAAAATTTACTGGCAATCACTTCTATAAGCTGCCGAATCCCCAGATTGTTTTTAGCACTTCCGTGATAAACGGGAAATAACGTTCCGTTTTGGAATCTCCTGTTTTCTTCCTGTTCCAGTTCTGACATTTTAAACGGTTTCCCTGACATATATTTCTCTAATAGTTCATCGTTTCCCATAATTACCGCATCCCACTGTTCCATATCGTCATTGTCCGTTACATTTATATGGGGATGCTGCCCAACCTTTTGCTTCACTATAATTTCCGAAGAAAGCTTTGCTTTCATTTCTCGATATACCATTGGCAAATCAATCCCCTCTTGGTCAATTTTATTGATGAAAAAAATTGTCGGAATCTTCATTGTCTGTAGTGCATGAAACAGTATACGGGTCTGTGCCTGTATGCCATCCTTTGCAGAAACTAATAATACTGCTCCGTCTAATACGGATAAAGAACGGTATACTTCCGCCAAAAAATCCATATGGCCTGGCGTATCTATAATGTTGACTTTTACATCCTCCCACTGAAAAGATGTCACTGCTGTCTGGATAGTGATTCCCCTTTGACGCTCCAAATTCATTGTATCTGTCCTTGTTGTGCCTTTATCTACGCTCCCTGGTTCTGCAATTGCACCACTGGTATACAATAAACTCTCCGTTAATGTTGTCTTTCCTGCGTCAACGTGAGCCAGAATGCCTAAGTTAATTATTTTCATGTGATTTTCCTCCTATCAACACCCAAAAAAGGGCATAAAAATACCCAGTGATAAATACTCCTATCACTGGGTAAATAACTCCAATAGCCCCAAAACACTTATATGTTTTCGGGCATATAAAATTACATGATAAAAGTATTCTTAAACTGGGTACAAAAAACTAAGCCCCATATTAAAAGTGAAACGGGACTGCTACTTTTTGTTCCCACTATCAAATTGACAGTTTATTTAAGAATACCTTGCCGCATATTTATTAACTCCTTGTATAATACTGAATCTAATTATATTCCTTAACCCTTTATTTGTCAAGCTGACAAACTAAAGCAGAAAAAGCGGCAGGATTTCCCCCTGCCACTAATCATCTGTTTATGCAAAAATAATTTCCTT
The DNA here is from genome assembly GCA_900549895.1 of uncultured Lachnobacterium sp. Taxonomy (GTDB): domain Bacteria; phylum Bacillota; class Clostridia; order Lachnospirales; family Lachnospiraceae; genus Roseburia. Next base: position 8,145 of record URQG01000037.1, on the reverse strand, counting down.
TTCCACAATCTCCCTCGCACAAGCCCTTATGTTATTGAGGCATCCTGTCCATTCTAAGGCGTTTTCTGCCTTTAGCTGTTCCGTTATGCCCTGTGCCTGTTTCATACCCTCTATGAGCCTTTCAAAGCGTTCCTGTGCCTGTCTGTTGATGTCGGCAAGGTAGGCGTTTAGCCTGCCGCTTGTAAGAAGATTGGTGTATGTAACTTTACGGTACTGTTTTAGATAATCTAAATGCCGTTGCCCCCAGATGCCTATTGCCTGTTCTTCTTCGGCGGGTACAGTTAAGCACGGTATCAAATAATCCCCTTGCCTTTCGTATTTGCCGCCCAGTTCCTCAAATAATGATTTTGCCATTGTCTGTTACCTCCACATTCTTTTTTATTTTGGATGTCCGCAAAATCCGTCCTACATCAGAAGGTCTCCAAGGCACATCCAAATGATGCAATGCAATCAGTCTGTCCTGCACATTCGTACCGGCTCCCATTTTGGCGGTGGAACCTAATAAAAAACGAACCTGTCCGCTTCTTACTTTTGCAAACAGCTCTGCTTTTCTGAGTTCTGTATTGGCATCATGGATAAATGCTATCTCATTCTCCGGCACTCCTTTTTCCATGAGCTTATTTTTTATATCCTCATACACATTGAAAGTGCCATCGCCCTTCGGTGTCGATAAATCACAGAAAATCAACTGTGCTGACTTCTGCTCTTTGGTATTTTCCCATATCTTATAGGCTTTCTCCACACAGGTTGACGCTTTGGAATTTTCCTCATCCGGCAGCATATCGTTGAGTAATCTCTGATCAAGTGCCAGCTTTCTTCCGTCATTGGTAATCTTTAACATGTTGTCCTCGTAAGGCTGTACCTGCCTGTCCCGGACTGCTTCGGCACGTTCCGCAAGTGACGCTACCATGTCTTTCTGGAACTCACTCGGCTTTAGAACCACATTTTCATATTCTGCTTCCGGCACAGGAAGTTTTAACATATCCGGTGTCTGAATGTCCGCACTCTCCTTGAAAAGTGCAATCAGCTCCGGCAGATTGAAAAACTTCGCAAATCTTGTCTTTGCCCGGTATCCGGTTCCTTCCGGTGCAAGCTCTATGGCTGTCTGTGTTTCTCCAAAAGAAGCCGCCCATGCGTCAAAATGTCCCAGTCCCAGCTTTTGGAGCGTTCCATACTGAAGATAACGCATATTCGTGTAAAGCTCCGTCATGCTGTTGGAAATTGGCGTTCCGGTCGCAAAAGTTACACCCTTGCCACCCGTGATTTCATCAAGATACTGGCACTTGGCAAACATATCAGATGACTTCTGTGCTTCTGTCTGTGCGATACCTGCCACATTCCTCATTTTCGTATAAAGGAACAGGTTCTTGTAATTGTGGCTCTCATCCACAAACAGCCTGTCTACCCCCAACTGCTCAAAGGTTACGACATTATCTTTCCGGCTCTGGTCATTTAATTTATCAAGACGCACCTGCAATGCTTTTCTTGATTTTTCCATCTGCTTAATGGTATAACGCTCCCCATTATCTTTTTTCGCCTGTTCAATGGCAAGCTCGATCTCATCAATCTGTCTTTCGATTGTAGCTGCCTGTCTCTCCTGCGATAATGGGATTTTTTCAAACTGGCTATGTCCGATGATAACGGCATCATAATCGCCTGTGGCAATACGGGAACAGAACTTTTTACGGTTGGCAGGTTCAAAATCCTTTTTCGTTGCTGCAAGGATATTTGCTCCTGGATATAACCGTAAGAAATCACTTGCCCACTGCTCGGTCAAATGGTTCGGCACTACAAATAATGACTTCTGGCATAGTCCCAGACGCTTGCTTTCCATTGCCGCTGCTGTCATTTCAAAGGTCTTTCCGGCACCGACGCAATGCGCAAGCAGGGTATTATCTCCATACAGCACATGGGCAACCGCATTTTTCTGATGCGGCTTTAATTCAATATCCGGTGTCATGCCCGGAAATTTCAGATGCGAACCGTCATATTCTCTTGGTCTGGTGGAATTGAAAAGCTCATTATATTTTGCCACAAGTGTCTGCCTGCGTTCCGGATCACGGAATACCCAGTCCTTAAATGCCTCCCTTATTGCTTCCTGCTTCTGGCTTGCAATCATGGTTTCCTTTTTATTGAGGACTCTCTTTTCCTTTCCATCCTCCTCAATGGTGTCATATACTCTCGTATCTTTGAGGTTCAGGGAATCTTCCAGTATCTTATAGGCATTTACCCGGCTTGTACCGTATGTCATGTTGACAAGCGTATTGCCATAGTCCGCATTTTTGCCCTTTACATTCCACTCTCCGGTTACACCCGAAAACTGCACACCTATCGTATCCCTGCGGAATAAATGTTCCGGTGTCTGGAAAATATCACGCATAAAATCATTGATATACTTTGGATCAATCCATGTGGCACCGATACGTACCTCGATCTCCGATGCGTCCAGCTCCCTCGGCTGTACCTGAGTAAGAGCCTGCACATTTGGAGCATATTCCGGATGATTTTCCGCATAAGTGGCTGCTATGGCAAGTTTCTCACGCACATTGCCGCTGAGATACTGGTCTGCTGTCTCCCACACATCCGTAAGCGGATTCTGGAAAATAACACCACGAAGTTCCTCGGTAAGTGTATCCTTATCTCTTCCGGTAAGCGCTCCCATATAATCAAGGTCGATTTTGGCTTTCTCTGCTAAAGATACTGCCAGCGCTTCACTTGCGGTATCCACACTTGTGACAACCTCTGCCCTTTTAATGGTACGCTTCGTGAACATATCCGCCTTGCCTTTGAAATTGCCCTCATCATCAAGTTTTTCCAAAGAACACAACAGGCAATAACTGCTGTCCTGATTAAAGGCTCTCTTATTCGTCTGTGAATTGATCAGACCATATTTCTTAGAGAAATTATCATACAGGCTATTAAGTTCTGTCTGCTTTTCCTTAATTGTTACATCGGAGCATTCCTCAAGCTGCATATCAATCAGTTCCTGCGTACAGTTACGGATTGCCACCATTCCCTTGATACGTTCTTTTGCGGTGTCTGATACTTCCACCGGCTTCATGACAGAGTTTTCACGGTAATATACCTCATTATCGACTACGGTATAACTGAAATTCTTGACGGACGGATCAGCAGGAATACTCTGCCTGCTCATTTCATCCGCAAGCTCCTCATCCAGATCAATCGTATCAATCTGTCCTGTAATGTTTTGAAGTGCTTTCGCTAACTGCTCCTCAAATGGTCTGCCATCATCTGCCTTGCAGGTGCTTTCCATGCCATAAGGACCGGATACCATTTCCATCTTTCCTACGATCTGCTCCGGGTGCTCTGCAAAGTAAGCGTTCATTGTAATGCCATTTGCGTCCTCTCCCAGATGTACCCAGTCCGGCTCACGCTCCACCATGCGGTCACGCTTCTGGAAAAATAAAATATCCGAAGTGACTTCGGTTCCTGCATTTGCCTTAAATGCGGTATTCGGAAGTCTGACTGCACCAAGCAGGTCTGCTCTTTGTGCAAGGTATCTTCTGACCTCCGGACTTGCCTTGTCCATGGTTCCCTTACTTGTGATAAAAGCAACTACACCTCCGGGACGCACCTTATCCAACGTCTTTGCCAAAAAATAATCATGGATCAGGAAATTATTTTTATCATACTGCTTATCTGCCACCTTATACTGACCAAAAGGTACATTTCCGATTGCCACATCAAAGAAATCGTTCGGATAATCGGTCTTTTCAAAACCTTTGATCTGCACATCTGCCTGCGGATAAAGCTGCCTTGCAATGCGTCCGGTAATGCTGTCAAGCTCTACTCCGTAAAGCCTGCTTTCTTTCATGGAATCCGGCATCATACCAAAAAAGTTGCCGATACCCATGGAAGGCTCCAGTACATTTCCTTTGGAAAATCCCATTTTTTCCAATGTTTCGTACATCTGGCGGATAATAACCGGACTTGTATAATGGGCATTCAAGGTACTCTCCCTTGCCATGCGGTACTCCTCCGGCGATAGCAGTTCCTTTAACTGGTGATATTCTGCTGACCAGTTTGATTTGCTCTCGTCAAACGCATCGGCAAGACCGCCCCAGCCGACATACTGGGATAAAATCTGCTGTTCTTCCGGTGTAGCATATCTGTTTTCGCCCTCAATCTGCTCCAACAGCTTGATTGCTGCAATATTTGTCTGGAATTTTTCTTTTGGAGAGCCTTCACCCAATCGGTCATCGCTGATATGGAAATTGACAGCGTTACTTTTATCTGGTGCTGATACCGACCTTTCTTGTGCTGATTGCCTTTCTGATGCAGGCTGTTTTTCCTCTGACGAAGGTGTAAGCGGCTCCCAATCTCCAGTAAGCACCTGCGACAACATTTCCTCTGTCTGTCGGTCTGCTTCTCCATTCTCCAGACGCTCACGGGCAGACTGCGTATCTATGCTGTCCAGTTCATCGGCTTCCTGCTCAGCCTGTTCCCTTTCACCAGAAAACTCCGCCTCTGCTTCCATGCCACTTTCTGCAAGTTCATTGCCCCAGTCCATTGCTTCCTGCAAAGTCGAAAATGTCTCCAATGCCGGACGGGTAATGTCTGCCGTATCATAAATCGCATATCCATCCGCTTCCTTATCAATCCAAAGGAATACTCCCTCTGATAAGGTGGCACTCCATTGTGTCGGATTGCCATATTCATCATCTGCATCATGTACCACATGCCATGATAATTTCTGCGATTTCTCTTGTGAAAATTCTTGTTGTGGCTCAGTTTCATCCGGCTCTGCGATACCATCCGTCCCCTCAAAGCGTGAAAACACTTCTGCTTCGTGCCTGTCAATATCTTCCTCTGCAATGGCATTGATATAATCGTCCTCTACCTCGCTACGCTCCGGCTTATGGTCGTATTCAAAGGTTTTCCCATTGACCTGTGCATAATAAAAACTGCTGTCCTCTATGTTATTTCCAAGCAGGTATTTCTCTTTTTCACTGCCCCACTCATCAACCAGAACACACTCATATCCATCAATCGTGATTTTTTGCTGTGCTTCCTTTTCTTTTTCCCGAAGCACATTGATATATCTTCTCGCCTGATTGGTAAATCCGTCCAATACCGCCTGATGTGAGCTTAGAATCAGATCATTGTTCTGCCACTCATTTTCCGCAACAATGCCCTTTGCCCAGTCCTTATTGTTCTGCGAAAAACGACCGTCATAATCAAAATGCGTAACCGTATTTGCAAGAACAAATTCCACACAGTCAATGCCATATTTATCTATGATCTCATCTGCGGTATTCCTCGGAAGCACAAAGCCATTGAATTTCTCAGCAATCAGAGCTTCGATGTCCTTCTTACATTCAAGCCGTTGTCCATGCTCCAGACGGGAAAGCTCACGTTGTCTCGCTTTCTCTGCCTGTTCCTCTTTGTATGCCTTATAATTCTCTTTCCCCTGTGGAGATAAATATTTATCCTCTTTGATCAGCTCACGCAGCCTTTTCTCCACAACATTCCAGTTCAGAAGCACTTTTGCATACGGATTGCCATAACTGCCCTTCTCCAGACGGATACCTTTTCCGTCATGTTCATTATGGGAATCATCATTGCCCGGCAGTCCACCGGAACCGCCACCGATGCCATATTCATTTTTCAGAAAAGCAACTGTTTCTTTCTGGTCATGTCCTTCCATGAAATACTCATAAATGCGGAAAGCTCCATGCTCATAGCCGCTTCCTCTGCCAAGTGCATAGTCGATTTCATCCTGTGTGATAAAATCTTCCTGTGCTACCTCCACCGCATCCGGCAATGGAAATTCCAGTCTCTCCCTGTCAAGGTCTGCTATCTCCGATAACAGATATTCCGGTGATTTCACATGCCGCCATTTTAATTCTGCTTCTCCAGAAGCAAGGCGGTTTGCCGCATCTTCCAAAATATTTTTAAGCTGTTCCCTGCCCTCATGGGTGGAAAGAAACTCCATGAGTTTTGCTTCACTTTCCGGATAATTTCCTGCTTTTAAGCCAAGCTCCTCCGGCATTTCATCCATTCCATCTCGCAGGAAGAAATAGATCTGATTGGCAACACGATTTCTCTCCTGTGTATCTACAAGAAATGCTTCACTGGCACTCATATAAGTACCATTTTCAATCATGGAACGGATATGGCTCTCCACATCTTCCCAATCCATCGTGACAATCGGTGTTTCCCTTGCCTTTGTTCCATAGCCGACACTCATACCATGCTCATCGAACCACACTGATACTGGATTTCCATTGATTTCAAAACCTTTTCCGGTCTGTCCGTACTCATTTTTCAGAAAATCCACCATCTGCTCGGCATTTCTGCCCTCTGTGTACTTTGCGAAAATACGCTTCCTGCTGTGCTGTTTTCCTCCGCCACTCCTTAAAATGGTTTCAAGTTCATTCTGTGGCAAAGAAAAAGCAGCGGGCATGGTATATTTCATACTTGCTTCCGCTGCTGCGACTGTTCCAACCTGCTCCTCAAAAGAAGGAAACAGGCTAAGTTGTGTAAAGGTGGGTTCCGGTGCGTCTCCCCGGAGAAGATCATCGGTATCTGTTACAGGCTGTAAACCAACTCGCCCAGAACTACTTCCTCTGCTCGGTTCCGGATGCTGTTCATCTTCGCTACCCAGAGCATCTGATCGGCTTCCTTGAGCTGTTCGGTCACTCCCTCTGTTGCCGCCATCTGGCTTATCAGTTTCTCCATTCTCTCCTCTGCCTGCTTCTGGATTGTCAGCAGGTGTTCTTTCAATGTCCCTTTCAGAAGAAACGCTGAGTACACGCCCCTGTGGTTCTCCTTCAGATAAGTCTCCCTCATCATTCCGTACTTCGTTACCGTTCCCTCCGGCTGAATGTCCGCCTGTAATGTCGGGATCAGATAATCCCCGTTCTTTTCGTATGTCAGATTCATTGCTATTGCCCCTTTCTACGCTATTTTGATTGTTGTCAATATATTCCTCATGTCCGCTCTCGCTTTCACGCTTTAACGCATTGTAGTCTATTTTAGAAGTATTTGCAAGTCCTTTCTGCGTTAAATTTTGCGATTGTTCCTGTTCGTGGCTCCTGTTATATGCCCTTATGGTTCTTCCAATCTCTAAAAGTACCGGTTTTGCAAGTTCATTAGCTGCATCTCCAAGTACCGCAAGGGTATCCATGGAATTAAATTCATGGATAAAATCGAAAGCAAACTCCGAACCATACTCCTGCATATCTGCACCGCAGGCAGATAAAAGTGTAAAAGAAATACTCTCAGATAAAGTATCTCTTAAACGGATACCGACATTCTGCTCGTCCAGTCCCTCTAAGAAACTGTCCTCGATCATGTACTGCAAATCCGGCAACAATTCCTCATAATAATCTGCTGCAATCCTGTCAGCTAACTCCATAAGTCTTTCTTCAAATAGCTTCTTATCATCGGTAGCACCATAAGTCTGCTCCAGACGCTTAATTACATCTTCCTTATGTTCCTCATGTAATTCCCATAGTTCCGGATACCGTCCGATTCTCCTTGCCGCATGGACATCTGAAACATCAAATACATATTTCAGACGCTTGCCATGTGCATCATCCTCGTCCAAAAGTGCGATACCTTTTGCCCCTTTGTTTACCCAGCAGTGCATACGCTCATTCCACAGCTCTATGGAAGCACACGCTGTTGCGTCCGGTCTTTGTGCATAGATTAAAAGCTGTTCCCGGAACGGATACTTGTATAATCTCGCCGCTGTAGTAAGGTATTTCATCCATTCCTCACGATTTTTGACAACCTCGGCTGCTGTCTCCTTTGCCAGAGCCGATATAAAATCATATTTTCTCACGCAGTTCTCCTTCCTTTTTCAGATAACAGAAAAAGCAGCCTATGCAGACTGCTTTTTCTATATATCGTGTTATTATTGATTTACTCTGTATTCACTTTTTCATCTTTGCTTATGTCAACCTTACATGTCATTTGCATTTTTTATTATAGAATTTAAATTTAATTCCTTGTATCTCACTCTTTTCAAAGCGATTCCTGCATCTATCTCTTTTACTACCTGACCATAAATATACTCATTTGCCTTTTTTTCAAATATGGGATCAAATACTTTCTTTGGTAATTCCCATTTCATATTTGCATACTCCATAATAACGTTCTTTGTTACCAGTGGAATAT
>URQG01000036.1 GCA_900549895.1 uncultured Lachnobacterium sp. | reverse complement strand
GTCAATAACCGGTTCTCTGTTATAAAACAGGATTTATAGATTCAATTTTACGAATAATCGCCTCAATCTGCGGCCCACAATTTCCGATACGATCGACATTCTTTCTCGCTTCCTTCTTCATATCCGCGATTGCACGGATCTGATATTCCATACGCGCACGAAGCTTTTGACGTCGCTCGATCAGATTGTGCTTCAGTTCCACCATCTCTCGACTGTCTACAATTGCATTTGCATGATTGATCCAGACTCGTGCATCATACATTCGAAGCCGCATCAGATACTGTATCAGCGACTTGGAATAATAATCAAGATCATCACTCGTCTTACGGAACTTTTCTTTCTCACGCGCCTCATCCTGATATTGTTCAAACACATACTCCAATTCCTGCGAATTGCGGGCATGATACTTCTCGCAGGTATAATCCACGGCATTTTTAATATTGACATATTTAATCTTCACATGATTTTCCAATGAGATCGCATGATTTCTGTTCACATCCGACCTCCTGATATCCCTTGTACAATCCTGATACCGCACAAGAACATATCCCCCTGCAAGTACTGCAACAAATGCGGCAATTGTAAGCGGCAACGATGAGTCAAACTTAAAATACCAGGCCCCGACAAGAAACAGGATAAATACCGATGCAAACGTAACAAACAGATACTGCGATGCTTTGCGAAGCAGTTTCTGACTGTGTACAGCTTCGTTTCGAAGGATTGCCCACTGCAATTTCTGTCCCTCGAGATACGTGAGATCTTTCTTGACCGCATCCATATAACGCTCATTTTCCTTCAACCGCCTGATAATTCCAGGAAGTTCATCCTCCTCTTCCTGCATTTGTGCAAACTGTGTCTCAGAAAGCCTGCGCTGCGTTTTTAAGAATTCGTTGCGGTCCTTGTCCAGCTTTGCCACATGCATCGCGCATTCCACGATCGGAGCCTTCTCCGCATCCGTCAGTTCCTCTATGATCTGAATATCCGTCAGATAAGCAGTAACCAGATTATACTCACTGCGCACGTCATCAAGTTCTTTTGAAGCAGCGATCATCTGCTCACACAGATCGATCACATAACGCTTAGCCTGTGCTTCATCGGACAGATTCAGTTCCTCGACAATATTCTCTGTCTGCAGCTTTGCATATTCACTCTGATCGTAATCCTGCGCATCGTATCTTCTTTTATTTTTACGAAATAACTTTGAAAAAATCATAAACTCCTATACTCTACAACTCTTCCGGTATTCTTCCTTCCACCGGAAAATGATATCTCCAATCTCATTTTTTGCCTGTACTTTCGCAGTGCCTTCACTTGCCTCAGCCAGTTTTTCCAGATGTTCTTCAAACTGTTCCAAACCTTCCGATCGACTTGCAAGCGACAATTCGTTTCGTATCTCCTGCATACCTGTCTCATCAATATTATGTTCTATCGCTTTGCGCATAAATCCGGTCTCATCGTGCATGCAACGATAACAAAGTAGACATTCCCGAAGCGATTCTCTCGATTCGTTCAGTTTGTATGCCTCTTCATAACACTTTGCCGCTTCCTCGAACAGAAACAGCCTGGCATATGCGGTACCGAGATTATGCCAGATATTACCGCGGAGCAATGCCGATGCTTCCTTTGCATCCGGTGAGTCCAGAAGTCTCTTATATTCATAGATTCCTGCCAGATACTTCTGTTTTTCCATCAGCTGGTCCGCACGAATCTTGTTACATTCAAAATCCGACTTCTCCTCCATCTGCCGGATTGTTAGGACGATATCCTGCATCTCTTTCATCGTGCAGTATCCGTTCTGTTCCAATATTGCCAGCACAAATTCCGAGAGAAGTCCCTGCCCCCGCATAATATCCCTAAGCTGTTCCGCCAGCTTATAGAGTCCCATCTGCTTTTCCACCCACGTACACAATTCCTCACTCATAAAGGAGTTGTCCAAAAGATATGTATTACCCATAATGTAATAACACAATTCTTCCATAGAATAGAGATTGATCCCTATTCCCTCCACATAATAAGGCAGTGCCGCGATCGGCTCATGACAAAATAATAACTCACCCATAACAACCTCTACATTACCATTGTATATTTCCAGACTTTATCGGTTCCCCGGAAAAATTCTCCAAACCCGAGATCCCGGATTTCGATTGCAATCTTGTCATCCGCGATCGGAGTTGCCACCACACGCACTCTTGTCGTACGATCCGGTCTGCGCGGAAGATCCGTCAGTTCCAGTGTTTCAATCTTGGCTTCTCTACTGTTCGGAAGTTGTTTCCAGAAATCAATTTCCGGCGTTCCGGACAGGATAACCTCACATTCCCCCTTTGTCTCAAACCAGTTTCTTCCCGCACTGATCAAATTAAAAAAGGCCACCTTGCCTTTATCCTTAACTTTAAGACTGAGATTAAACTTCATCTCATTTTCGCCCATATAGATATATGGCCAGGATTCCCGATCCCGCACCGCAGCCGCATAACAAGCTCCCTTCGAGAATAAATTCTTTCCCATAAAAGCCCTGCGTCCACGACACATCACATTGAGTGAATTCTTCATCCATCCACCGTCAAATCCGTCACCCACAAGATATACCGTAGAGACGATACGATTTTCAAAAGCCTTATTCATAATATCAACAAACGAATCATCCCGATTCTCTTTCAACGTATGACGCGGCGACTCATGAATGGAAACCACCTGTGGCGTTGTACGCATATCACGTTTGAGATCATATGAATACAAGCTGCCCCCCTCGCAGGCAAACAGAAAAACATCATGAAGCCATAACGATTCCTGCTGACTCAACGAAAAATAATAGAAACTCTCTTTATGATCCACAACCATAAAACGATCTGCAGTCAGTTCCAGACGGCCTGCCACCTTCCAAAACACTTCCATATTCTCCCTCGTCAGCCGGTCAACCGTGATTGTAAGACGTTTCACACTTCTGCCGTTTCCTAGCTTTAGTGGAAGTTCCATCACTTTCTTCAAAAACAAAGCAAGCAAATCAACGGCCTCATAATTCTCGCCTCCCACTCCGATGACTTCTCCGGCCACCGCTCGCCGCAACAGAGAGTCCACGCAGATTACTTCACTCGTCTTTGCCATCTTCTTCGCTTCCTCGCCGTAATACCACATTCCAACGTTTTTGCGTCGTGCAAGCAGCGTCGGAATATGATAATTCTCACTTCCAGCAACCGTACTGACCGTGTCAGGCTCACTCATATTCAATTCGTAATAACTTACCATGGCATACGAATCACTGAGATCAATGCCAAGATAGCATGGATTTTCCATCGACACTCCTCTTTACAAAAGCTTGAATACTTTTTTCGTTACCTCATCAAATCCGGCATACTGTTTCATGTTATGATATAAAGATTTCTCATCCTGCAAAGTGGATGACATTAGCATCTGATTCAACAGGTTGTAACGACTCTCATCCTTCTGTGAATACACATCGGTACTGGTAAGCCTGCTCGACTGCGTGACCTCCACCTGATTGCCGTACTCCTCCGTGATATAATACTGCACCATCTCCCCAAAAAAGAGTACAAACTGTTTCACAAAAATGCCATCGTACACATCCGGCATGTCCTCCTTGACAAAATTCTCTCCGTCCTCGTCCCTGCTGTAATGAAGCACCACATGCTTCTTAGGGCTTGTACGGTATTCCAGAAATACTTTGTCATAGAGATGATATTTATGTACAAGCCGCTTATCCAACCGCTTATAAAACGCAAAATTCATATTTCTGCATGTATATTCGGCAAGCAACGCATCTTCCATTGCAAACTGCTCGTCATCCGGCTGACTGATCTGTGCCAGAGACTTAAGTAAAGCCAGACAGCAGGCGTCATTTAACTCCATGTGCCGCTTATACCGGTCCGTAATCACAAGAAGCGCATCCTCGGAAAGTGGCTCATCCTCTACAAAATATGCATGTGCCCGCGCACTGATATAGGCAAGCACAACCAGATCTCTGCCATCCGCTTCATAATAATGAGCAAAGATATTCTCCGCATCGGTAAGAGGCTCCTGTGCATACATCATCTGCACAAGAATGCGTTCTTCCAGTTCAAATGTCGGAATCTCAAATTCTCGAGCTGCTCTCCATAATCGCAGCATCATCTGCGACGGCCCGTTATAAAAACGACACAGATAATCGAGAATTGAATCATTATACTTCTTATTACCAAAAGCATTGGCTGCAAGAAGAAGCACCTTCTCATCTGCCTCTTCCTCCTCCGCCAGCTGTCGGATCTTGTAACTTGCAAGCGTAACTTTGGAAGCCATGCCAAATTGATCCATTCCGTAAATTTCCATGCACGAATAAGCTTCTTCATACAAATGATTATCCACAAGCATCTCCATCATATACTGGCGGACCGCCTGCGGCATAGTTTCATAGTTTGCCTGCTTCAAATAATCCGTCACCAGATCCTGTGGTTCCTTTGTCTGATAGTACCGAAGGATTTCCTGTGCCATATCCGCCTGATAGACAGCATCCAGCTCTTTCGCGAAAAGAATTCTCGCAAAATATTTCTCATCTTCCTTGCTGTAAGTGAGATAATTCGGCTTTTTCTCAAAATATGAGATAATGTACGGCAGTTCATCCGGTGCAAGCGGCATACACTTTTCCAGATAGCTGTCCGGCTTCATCAGATTCTCTAATCGATAAGAAACGCTGCTTACATATCTGCGCCCCTTTTCATCCTCAAACAATATCACATACTGATCCGAATACAACTGAAAATATGCTGCCTGTTCCACGATCGGAACGATCTGCGGCTCCTTCAAAGGTTTTTGATAAATGATCGCACGAACCATCTTCCTGTCAAACACGATCAGCTTTCTCATAAAAAGGATCCTTGCAAGACAATGCGCCAGTTCCTCATTGACTAGCCCCAGATCAAGCATGTCCTCATAGAGTACTGCCAGATTATCATCCATGTGTTCCTGCTCAACCTGTTCCATTGCAAAATGTCCCATCGTCCGCTGGTACTTTGCATAGGTTTCCGGGTCCGATTTGCGGGATGCGATAATATTGTTATACAGTATTGCCATCTTGCGGTATGGCAAATTGCTATCGTACTGAAAATACATCTGAATAATCTTCGGAACATGTCCGATCGCACGCTCATCGAGTGAGAGCAGATATGCTTCATACAGACTTGTAATACGAAGTTCCAGTTCAATTCCCATCTCAAACCAATTATGATAACATACATCGAATTTCTGTGCACGAATCAGGTAACTGCAGATAAATCCGACATTTTCCGGGCTCGAATCCACCTCATATGCCGCACATAAAAGTTCATAAACGGTAGCATCAAATCCCGTATTCGGCTGCGCAACCTGAAAAATCTGTGCCGCAAGATCCTGATTTAAAGCCTGATGCCTTATTGCCCACCTTAAAATACGAATCTCAAAATGACCGAGTTTCGTGAGCAGATACGGATCCTGCCATATCAGATAATACGCTTCTATGTACAAATATGGCGACGCACATCCATCCATTACCCAATGCTCGATTGCCTTCAGTTTATGCGCGCTGTTATTGTAATAGTCTTCTTCCAAAAACAACAATACCCAAAAAAGCAATGCAGAATCCGGATTTTCATGAAAGATCACCTCAATTTCATGTGTCATACGATCCACATAAGACGGTTCTCTCTCCATCAATGTCATAATATACAGATAATAACCCCATTCCGGCGCATGTCGATCTGTCCAGTCTCTTTTAAATGCCTCAAGAATCCATTCCGCTTCCTGACGCTGACGATTGATGACAAGTGCCTGTGCCTTCATTAACACATACATTGGCTCATCCGGCAGGATTGCATGCAGATGATTTAATATCTCAACCGTCTCATTTGCCCACACACCAGTCACAATCTTCTTTAAACGGTATGCCTGATACAGTTCCATGATTCCTGCCTTGCACTCCCTGATCTCCGTTCGGATAGAAACAGCCTTATCTTCCGCTTTCGTCCCCTTGTGTGCATAAACCTCCAACACATGCGACTCGTAGATTGACTTTACAATGATACGTCCATAGTTATTGCCGGCATGCATCTTATCATAATCGATCAGATACTTGAGCGTATATGCGCTTCCGAGGAAATCCTCCGTTGTGATCTTTTTCTCCGACAGACGGATGAAATCGGCATCTGAGCTCACATGAAGTTCCAAATATCCCCACTCATCCTTCTTGATCTCCACCGACTGCTGAAGAGTTTCCTCCACTGCATCCAGTCTGCACTCTGCCTGATCCAGTGAAAAGCCGATCTTATTTTTCTTGCGAATACCGATCAGAAATTCCTCCATATTCTGCGGCGATGGTTTCGCCCCCAGAATTCCCTGATAGATTAACGCTTCCTTGACTTCTTTCGCTTTGATGATATTGGCAAAACTCTTATGATAAAAAAGCTGGTAAGCTTCACTCCAATTGTCTCTCGCAAGGCAGGTAAAATCGTACAGATTGCGCACCGGTCCCGCCGAAGTTTCCGCATATAATTTCGTTATAGATACACAAAAAGAAAGGCTGTACACACTCTGATTGCAAACAATCACAAAGTCACCCTTTTCTTCCTGGCCTTCAACCAGACCCTTGCTATAAAACTGATACCGAATCCGTACTTCTTCGCCTTCAAACTGCGGTGTCAGACACTCCATTCTCGGGCTTGTGGAGTACACCACGCCGCGCACCGGCACGTGGTTAGTACTGGTAATCGTAAAATTACCGGCATACTCCTGTCCTTCGATTACCTGAATGTTTAGTTCCTCATCCGGTAGTGAAAGCGACGGTTTCTCGTATTCGAACTTTCCTCTGGCAATCTGCCTGATTCGTTTACGCACGCCCGCACCTGCTTTTGTATAATAATTTAGGTAACTCTTCAGAAACCAATATAAGAAAGCCCCATGCTCGTTATTCCTGCATATAAGGACATCGTAATTTCTGAAAAACTACAGATAAATTAATTATAGACGATTTCAATTCTCCTTGCAACTGCGAATCCCTGTAGCCTTCGCATAGATCCACTCCACCACGGCGCACAGATATCTCAATGCCGGCTCTGTAATGATGGCAAACACGATCATCAACATCGCACATTGCTTTGAAATACTTGTGATTGCAAAGAATTTGCTGACAAAAAGCATACAGAACAGCCATCCGGCGATCACACCGATCATCATAATGATATGTCCCACATTCATCGGCTTTGCGATACGATACAAGATCATAAAACCTACGATAGCAACAAGGATCGTGCAGGAAGTCGACAGACAATCCGTATCCACCGAGAATTCTCTGCAGAAGATAACCAGTCCGCTTACTACAATAAAGTCTGTAAGTCCCGCCGGAAGTGCCTTGACCAACACATTCGTCAAGAAATGACCACGGATTGGATTCTTGTTCGGCTCTAAAGCCAGGATAAACGAAGGAATTCCGATCGTAAACATACTGATCAGTGAAACCTGTGTCGGTTCAAGCGGGTAATCCAGTAACAAGATGACCGAGAAGATGGCAAGCAACATGGAGAAAATATTCTTTACGATATATAAGGCTGCCGTCCTCTCAATATTGTTAACGACACGACGGCCTTCTGCCACAACAGACGGCATGCGCGAGAAATCCGAATCAAGCAGTACCAGCTGTGATACATTCGAAGCTGCATCGCTTCCGGACGCCATCGCCACACTGCAGTCTGCATCTTTTAAAGCCAATACATCATTGACACCGTCTCCGGTCATCGCGACCGTTTTCTTATGTGCTTTAAGTGCCTGCACAAGCATACGCTTTTGATTCGGAGTCACACGGCCAAATACCGTATATTCTTCGACTGCATTATAATAATCACTCTTTGTCTTTAAAATAGACGCATCCACATACCGTTCTGCATTGGCAATTCCAGCCTCCTTGGCAATTACCGATACCGTCAGCGGATTATCTCCGGAAATCACTTTGATCTCCACTTCATTTTCCGCGAAATAAGTAAATGTCTCCTTTGCGCCTTTTCGGATTGGATTGGCAAGCATAACAAACCCCATCGGAACAACTGATTCCGTCAATGGTTTCTTCGTCAGGGTTCCCTCATATTCTCCGAACACAAGCACACGGTAGCCCTTGCTGCTGTACTCTGCAATCTGCTCCTGATATTCATCAAACTGATTGCGCAATACGAATTCCGGTGCACCGATCACATAACTCTTTCCATCATCCATGATCGCACCGGAGAATTTTGTCTCGGATGAAAACGAGAACACTTCTTTAGCGCGCATTCCCCCACCCTCGGTAAAATGAGCCTGAAGAGCCTCCATCGTGGCATTATCCTTATTCTGCGCTTTCACAACGTCCGCAAGTGTTTTACATGTTGCATTCTCATCCAGCCCGTCGAGGATTTCCACCTCGTATACATGCATACCTGACTCCGTGATCGTTCCGGTCTTATCCACACAGAGAACATTAACACGTGCCAACGTTTCGATGCATTTCATATCGTGGATCAATACTTTCTTCTGTGCAAGGCGAACGGACGATACCGCCATCGCCACACTCGACAGCAGATATAATCCTTCCGGTATCATGCCAATGATGGCAGCCACCATTCCGGTAATACTGTCGTGAAGTGTACCCTCGTTATAAATAAAAGACTGCACGAATAAAGCGATTCCGATCGGAATAATAATGATACCCATAACCATGATCAAATAGTTAAGGGAACGGATCATCTCCGACTGCTCGCCTTTTTTACTCTTTGTTGCCTGCAAAGTCAATTTTGAAATATAGGAATCTTTGCCGACTTTTTCCAAACGCGCCGTAGCCCGTCCTGACACAACAAAACTTCCCGACAACAGGGAGTCCCCCACACTCTTTGTAATTTCATCCGATTCGCCTGTGATCAATGACTCATTGACCTGAAGCTCCCCCTCCAATATCTTTGCATCCGCAGGGATCTGACTTCCCGCAGTAAATTCAACCACATCATCCAACACCAGCTTATCAGCGGCAATCTGTCCCTTCTTTCCTTCACGAATGACCACACTCTGCGGTGCATTCAGAATTGACAGCTTATCCAATACTTTCTTGGAATGGATCTCCTGAATGATACCAATACATGTATTCGCAACAATGATTGGCAAAAAAAGCATATCACGCCACGCACCGACAATCGACAACAATACTGCAATAATCGCAAACACAAGGTTAAAATACGTAAACACATTCGACTTCACAATATCAGATACCGACATCGTGGACGATTCCACTTTATAATTATCCGCATGACACGCAAAACGTTCCTTCACCTGCTCCGCAGAAAGTCCCACGCCCGGATCTGCCTGCACACGTGTAAGCGGCATTCTCTGCTCCATTTCCATCTCTGTACGATTTTCCATATCAACTCACGCTTCCTATGTATTTTCTGTTATTATACCCCCTTTTCAAACAAAATTCGCTCTTTTTGCAAATTGTTTCCAAAACTTTTATAATTTCTGCAAATTCGGGTTGCCGTGATCGGATAGGCTTTCTAAAACGGACGATACCGACTTTCTCTCAGCTTGCCTGCTTGCCCCTTCCGTCAAATGCAAGGTCTTCCACATATGCCATCATTGTATTGTTTCTCCATGCATGTGCCAAAAGCAGCAGTATAAACCCAGCGCCAATGAACCATTCATTTTTCAATACGATTCCGACAAGTAAAACTCCTGCGATACCGATGCCGATCAAAATCATGCTTACACGGTGTTCTTTGAGCCATTTACTTTTGTAGAAATCAATTCTGTCTTTTAATGTGAAGCTGCTTGTTTTAACCGTCTGCTTTAAGTTTTCTTCCGCCGCCTGTCTGTATTCTGCTTCTGAAAGCCTCTTTCCGCTTAACAATTCATTGATGCTTACACCAAACAACTCACTCATCGCAAGAAGCGCCTCCGCCGGTGGCAGATAGGTGCCGGTCTCCCATCTGGATACAGTCTTGTTGGTCACTCCCAGTTTTTCACCAAGCTGTTCCTGCGTAAGCTGTTGTTTTTTCTGAGTTCCGCTATAAAATTTCCAATCTTAATCAAGTCCATCTGTGTCACCTCCTGAATTATGATAACAATTCGAAGCTTTCTTGTCTTTCCCACAGACCGCGAATCGTTGGACATTCCCTATTTTCTGCCGCGGACAACGAACAAAAGGATTGCCAGAATAAAAAGCAATCCCCCAATTCCAAGCAGCACCCATCCACCAATTCCATCTGTCGATATGGATATCCTTGAGAACAAAAACGAAAGCATCAATAAAAGTGCTGCCACGATCAACCATAGTTTCTTCTTTTGCTTCATTCGCATCACTCCCACTTTTTCCACACATCCGGCTGATAGCCAAGCGTCGACTGCTTTCCGTTTCGAACCACCGGAGTCTTAATTACCTGCGGATTTTCAAGCACCTTTTCCAGCTTGTCTTCATCCGCAATATACTTGATCAGCGCAAGCAGATCCTTGTCCTTGCCGTCCCAATTGATCATGTTTTCAAGGCCACCATTCACCTGCGCAACGGAATTAAATTCGCCCTTACTCATCCCCTTAGCCTGCATATCGATAAACTGATACTTGATGCCACGCTCCTTGAAAAAGCGCTCTGCTTTCTTTGTATCGTTACATTTTTTCGTTCCGAAAATTTGAATATTCATGGAATCGCCTCCTTTACCCTTAAAAAGTTTTCGCATACCACCACAAGTTGCTCCATACAGGCATGGATGAACACCTCCTCCGACCATGTAATAATAATCTTCAATCGCAGATTTTACAAAAAGCATTTTACTCCTCCATTTGGGTAAACCCCTTTTACACATCCCGGAACACTTTCTTCTTTTATCATATAACAATCCAATATTCCAAAGCAACCAAATCTGCAAATTCGGGGTTGTCGTGATCAGATTGGTTTTCTAAAACGGATGATAAAGGGACGATAGAAAATTAGCAGTAGATTCTTCTATAAGTGACGGACTTGAATGATTTCAATGACTGAAAAATTCTCAGAGTTGCGGCATCAGGCCATACGATTATTTTGTTCAGGAAAATTTGCAAGTCAGCTTCTGGCTCTATTTCAGATAGACAGCTACAATTTGTTTTTGTCACGCTATTAGCGGGCGGAATGGAACCCAGAAGCAGTTGCAAATTTGTCCTTCAAAAATAAGTATGGCTCCGATGCCTGTAACATGAAATAGTTGGTCATTAAAATCATGCAAAGCCCTGTTGGTCGAATACGCTTGCTGCTAATTTTCTTTTTTACATTTTTGCATCCGGTATCTGTGTATTAAAAAATGCTATCTGATGCACAACAAAAATTTGTCTTGTAATGAGAAAAAATAGTTCGACTAAATGGCTGACAAAATAGGCAGAATTAATTGCTATAGAAAATGATTGTCATATTTAATGAAACAGACTGACTTTATGAATAAAATAATTGACGCGCGGTGTTATTTTACAAGTAAATGTAAGATTTCGCCGCGCGTGATTTGTTTCATACAAATTTTTCTGCCTCAGTTGCATTTTGAGCAAGGAGTAATTTGTTGTGATGCTTTAGAAATTTTTGGATAGATACATCACGCTATAATTATAGGCAGATCCACTTTTCCACATAAATGGGATGTTTTGCAGCATGTTAGCATATTTACTTCACACTACAGTTATAGGCAGAATTACTTTTTCTTTAAAAATGGTATGTTTTTTAAGTATTTTAGCGTTTTACTTCACGC
>URQG01000035.1 GCA_900549895.1 uncultured Lachnobacterium sp. | reverse complement strand
GCATACGAGATTACTACGCGTCTGGTGGGCGCGGAGATGTGTATAAGAGACAGGGTGATCCGATGCGGAATTATGGCTTTGTCAGGGGAGGAGATCTAAGATGAAATTATTATCTTGTCATATTGACAATTTTGGTAAGCTGTCGGATCTGTCCATTGATTTTGCGGATGGAGTGAATCTCTTCCATGAGCCGAATGCATGGGGCAAGAGTACCCTCGCAGCTTTTCTTCGGGTTATGTTCTATGGTTTTGACTCAAAAAAGGAGTCCGGTTCTTTTGACAAGGAACGGGTCGTATATCGCCCTTGGCAGGGGGGCACGTTCGGAGGCGAACTTGATTTTGCATACCAGGATAAGACATACCGTATCAGTCGGACATTTGGTAAGACAGAGAAGACGGATGCGTATCATCTGTATGATCTGTCAACAAATCTGGAATGCCATGATTTCTCTTCGGAGATCGGAAGCGAGATTTTTGGTCTGGACAGTGCTTCGTTTAAGCGAAGTGCGTTTATCGCGCAGAATGATTGTGAGAGCGGTTCGACCGATGCAATTAACGCAAAACTCGGTAATCTTGCGGAAAATACCAACGATATCAATAATTTTGACAGTGCGACAAAGAGGATTCATGACCGCATGAACAAACTTTCGCCGGATCGTGCGACCGGTTCGATGAAAAAGCGTAAGAATATGATCACTCTTTTGACGGAAGAACTCAGAAGTTATGACGCGGCGGAGTCTGCGGCGCAGGAATTATCACAGAAGCTTGCGGACAAGCAGGCACAGAGAAAAGAACTGTCAGATATTCGAGGACAGTATGCCAAGGCATTACAGGTTGCCAGCGAGGAGAACCGCAGGGAGAGCCTTAAACACAATTATAAACTTCTTTGTGACGAAGTAGAACACGGAAAAACAAGTATTGCACAGTATACGGATGTGTTTCCGGAGCGTGTGCCGGAGGACGAAGAGTTTCAGCAGAAAAATCAGGATGTGCAGATGATGGGCGTACTTAAGACAACACTGTATAATCTTGGCTTGACGGATGAGGAAAAGACGCAGTATGCCAAACTCGCCGACATGTTTGAGGAAGGCTGTCCGGATGAGGCTCAGATCCGCGATATGGATCAGCAGCTTGAAAAACTCGCCAAGCTGCGTGAACAAAAAAGTCAGCTTGAGACGAAAATCTCTTATTTTGAAGCGATGGCGATGAAGCGGGAGGAACCGGTGGTCTCGGTAAAAAAGAGAATTGGTATGATCGTACCGGCAATCTTACTGTTTCTTGCAGGCATTGCGGCGGCGGTAGTGGGATTTGCGGTTCCGGATGTTGCAAAGTATTCGATGTTTTTTATCGGAGCAGGCGCATTGGCGGTTGTGATCGGAATCTTTTTGCTTGCGATGCGCAAGGCTTTGGCGGATCGGGATGTGCGGCGTGCGAAGGAACTTCGCCTGCAGTATCAGGAGGAAGAGCGCAAGCTGCGTGAACCGGTGGAAGAAATCCAAAAGACGATGGATGAGGCATCCGGGGAAGCGGAGCGTATTCAGCAGAGAGCACAGAAATTTTTAGAAAACTATCATGTCGCTTATGACGTAAGAGATGCCCGCTCAAGTCTTTATGAATTAAAGAATCAGATCCATGAGTATGAGCGGCTTAAGACGCGTGCAGCGAAAAGTGAGGCGGCAAGAGAAGAGTTTGACCGTATCCGGGAATCGCTTCTTGCGTTTGGCAAATCGACCGGAGTGGACTTCGGTGAGGATATTGCGGCGGGATTGAGCCAGTTGCAGATGAAGGCCGCTGAGTACCGCCTTGCGGTAAAGGCGTATGAGCAGGCGTGCCGGAAGAAGGAACAGTTTGAACAGGAACATCCGATGGAGGAAATTACTTCCATTGAGAAGTGTCCGTATACACTCGATGAACTCAATGAGATGATCCGGGATGTGGATGACCGGATTGAGGATGTCCGTGATGCGATCGAGCAATATACCCATCAGCTGGAAGATATGCAGGAGCAGCTGGATGTCCGGGACGAAAAGCAGGAACAGCTTGAAATCTGTAAGAGAGATCAGGAACTGGAAGCCCAGACATATCATACGCTGCAGCTGACACAGGAATTCTTACAGACTGCCAAGGAACAGTTCTCGGCGCGATATCTTGGTCCGATCGAGAATGGATTTGGCAAGTATTATGAACTTTTGACCGGTGATGCAAGCGGTAACTGGATGGTCAATGCCAATATCGCGGTACAGATGAAGGAACAGGGAGAACTGCGTGAAACCAAGTGGCTGTCGGCAGGGTATCAGGATCTGCTTGGCGTATGTATGCGCCTGGCTTTGGTTGATGCGATGTATCCTGGGGAGAAGCCGTTCCTCGTGCTGGATGATCCGTTCGTTAATCTGGACGAAGAGAAGGTAAGACATGGAAATGAACTGTTGCAGAAGATTTCCGGAGAGTACCAGATTCTGTATTTTACCTGTCATTCCAGTCGAATGTCGGAAAATTAGGACTGCCTGAATGTCATCTGTCCGGCAAATGGAATTGCGGACGAGAACAGAATGCGACGGATATTTTAAGGAGAACAGTCATAGAATAGTCAAAAAGAGATACTATGAACTGTGATGCCTTCATTAAATCAAACGATACTTATGATGTGATTATTCCGCGGGAGTCGCTGGAGCGTTATCCTTCCGAACCCGTTTGCCTTCAACACATCAGCAACAATCTGGATATTCATTATTATGAGCGGTGCAGTGTACCGCCGCTTAGCATACAAACATATACCTATACTGCAATCCCCAAATGTTTTGGTCTGCTCGATACAACTGCACTTGAGGAGAGCGGTATACTGCAGTTGCAGAATCAGCCGGCCCTGTCTCTACGTGGACAGGGCATTCTTGTCGGATTCATCGACACCGGAATCACCTATACCAATGCGTGCTTTAAAGACCGTGCAGGGACAACACGAATACTTGCCATATGGGATCAGACCGGGACACCGGATACGGATGGAAATTGGAAACCACCGGAAGGGTTTGCGTACGGCGTGGAATACACGAAGGCAGATATCGATGAGGCGCTTGCTGCGGATGATCCGTATGAGATCGTTCCGCAGAGAGATGAGAACGGGCACGGAACTTTACTTGCAAGTATCGCCTGCGGAAGCGAGGATGCGGCTGCTGATTTTATCGGGGCAGCGCCGCTTTGCGATATTGCGATGGTAAAAGTCAAGGAGGCAAAGCAATATCTGCGTGATTTCTTCTATATTCCGGGAAGTACGCCTGCCTATCAGGAGAATGACATTATGGCAGCCGTCGCATATCTGGAACAGAAAGCCAGACAGTTGCAGAAGCCGCTCGTTATCTGTCTTGGGATGGGAACGAATAATGGAAGCCATTCGGGCGGAAGCGAGTTGGAAGAATATCTGAATGCAGTCGGGACCTTGTATCGCAGGTGCGTGGTGATCGCATCCGGAAATGAAGCGAATGCAAAGCATCATTTTCACGGAACGAGCAATGTCACATTTGGGCCGTCGGGCAACAACGCGAGGAATGCGCTACAATCCAATCCGGTGGAGGTGGAAATCGATGTGGAGAACGATATGCCGGGGTTCTATCTGGAATTATGGGCATCCGCACCGGAAGTATTTGCCGTGTCTGTGACTTCACCGTCGGGAAGACGACTGCCACAGATTGCTACAAGAGTGGCGGCGCATCAGGAGTATTCTTTTGTGCTTGAGGGTACGAGCGTGGAGATTGACTATCGGTCGGTAGGGAGAACGAGGGGGGATCAGCTTGTGTTTGTCCGTTTTGACAAGGCTGCGAGAGGAATTTGGACACTGTCGGTGTATCCGGACACAACGATTACCGGAAACTTTCATGTGTGGCTTCCGATGAAAGGAATGCTGCCTTTCGATGTTTTTTTTCTTCGACCGGATCCGGATATCACACTGACGAGTCCCTCGAGTGCACAGATTCCGATTACTGTGGGCGGCTATCAGGTGGCTGATAAGGGGATTTATATGGATTCCGGCAGAGGTTTTACGGTGAACTCGGTGATGAAACCGGATTTTTGTGCTCCGGCCGTCCGTGTGCAGGGCGTAGGCGCACGGGGGAATTATGTGACCGCAAGCGGCACTTCCGTCGCAGCAGCGATTACTGCAGGGGCGTGTGCGCAGCTCATGGAGTGGGGCATTTTCCGGCAAAATGCGCTTTCGCTCAATTCCGTGGAAATCGGGAATATATTGATTCGCGGATGTGACAGAAACCGGGATACGGTTTATCCGAACACCTCATGGGGATTCGGGAGACTGAATGTTTATCAGGCATTCCTTACTGTTTAGAAATTTTTTTGAAATTTCCTATATAGCAAAAGCAGGCTTGCCAAGATGCGCATCCTGCGGAGCATAAGTAAATGAAATAGGATCATTGCAGAAATAGGGTTATGATTTGGAATAAAATACCGATATAATAAATAACAGAATAACTAGGCCTGCGTCGGAGACGCGGCAACATGCAAATATGCATCAGATAGAATCAAGGAGGATATACTATGAGTGCAATCAGTCAGGTAGATACTGGAGTGAATACCCAGTATGACACATCAACAAAGAAAACATCCCAGACAAACACGTCTTACGGAAATACGGTCGGTGATCCGAAGTTGTCCGATAAGGCGGCAAAGTATTATGAACAATTGAAAAAGAAATATTCCGACATGGATTTTGTGCTTGTCAGCAACGATTCTGTTGACGGAGCGGAGCAGAAAGCGGCAAAATATGCCAATGCCAACCGTACCATGGTCCTGATCGATGCCGACAAGATCGAGAAGATGGCAGAGGATGAGGATTACCGCAAGAAGTATGAGAATATTATCGGCAATGCGAACTCGCAGCTCGATCAGATGAAACAGAGTCTCGGAAGTATGGTCGGTAATGTAAAAACATATGGTATTAAAATTGATGACGGTGGTAACGCGTCGTTCTTCGCAGTGGTTGATAAATCCCTGAGCGCACAGAAGGAACGCATTGCAAAGAAATCCGAGCAGAAAGTACAGCAGAAGAAAGCAGATGCAGCCAAGGCGGCAAAGAAGAAGCAGGAGACCAGACGCAAAGAAAAGACGCAGGATAAAGAGAAAACAAGTGAAACGGATGATGTCGAGACAATCGAGGCAACATCAATCGAAGATCTGATCAAGAAGTTACAGGACAAAACGATGGCTTCGATGAGTGATCAGGCGCGCACCGAACAGGAAATGCAGCTTGGCACACAGGTGGATTTCCGTCTGTAGGAGAATTGTATGGCAAACATTATGGATTATCTGGTATGGAGGGGAGATCTCGACTGGGATGCATCACCGTTTAATGAGGTGGATAATGTCATCCTGTCGGAACTGGTTTATGTGGATTTTTCCGATATTGTACCGCAGGTCGGAGAGGGCAGTATCACTCTTTTCGAGGCAAATGAACGCTTTTTTGCGCAGCACACGGAAGAAGAAATCAATGCGCGTGTCTCGAGTACGAAGATGGCAGCATTTATGATGCGTGAAATGGTAAAAACAAAGCGCTTTAAGGACATTCTTCTCGCGGATTACGTTGATGACATAAGACAGGATGAACAATCACAGTTCTGCGCAATGACCGTGGATCTGGGAGATGGACGCTGCAATGTGGTATACAGCGGAACCGATTCTACGATCATCGGCTGGAAGGAAGATTTTAATATGAGTTTTCTTTCTGAGACACCGGGGCAGGCGGAAGCGGTGGAATATCTTAAGAGGGTGGCAGCGGATCATGACGGTCCGCTGCGTTTGATGGGACATTCCAAGGGTGGTAATCTGTCTGTCTATGCAGCGGTCAACAGTGACAAAGCGTTGCAGGATCGCATTGAGATCATTTACAGCAACGACGGGCCGGGCTTTAGGGACGCGATGATCGAGCAGAAGGCGTACCGGGAGCTGATCGGCCGGATCACGACAATCGTGCCGGAATCTTCCATTGTGGGCATGCTTTTTGAGCATGAAGAAGAGTATGAGATCGTCAGGAGCAGCGGAAGCGGCGCCGGACAGCACGATGTGATGAGCTGGGAGGTAAAGGGTCCGGCGCTCGTACACTTGGATCATGTGGATGGCAAATCGGTGCTTATGGATAAAGCGTTAAAATCGTGGATCGGCGAGATGGATGAGCAGCAGCGGGAGGTGTTTGTCGATACGCTGTTTGGCATACTGGATGAGGCAGATATCCGCACGGTTGACGATCTTGCCAACATGAATTACACCAAGTTCGTGGAGCTGATGAAAGCAAAATCCGCGCTCGACAAACAGACGCAGGATAATCTGCGGGATACATTGATGAAGCTTGTGCAGAAAAGTGCCAAAACGGTTGCGGAGCATTTATTTAGCAGGTAAAGAATAAAAATTTTATGAAAAGCTTTTTTTTGCACTCCAAGTAGGATATAATTAAGCCTACATAATGAATGGAGTGTGAAGCATGGCAGAAAAGAATCTTTTAGCAAATTACGCAGCAGAAAAACGGATGATGTGTATCGAGAACGACACCATTTCAGACAGCCTGTTTCAGGAATACGGCGTAAACCGTGGTTTACGAGATGTCAATGGTAAGGGTGTTCTGACCGGACTGACACGCATTTCCAAGATTGTTTCCTTCAAGGAAGATGAGAACGGTAAGACGGTTCCGTGTGACGGTGAACTGTGGTATCGAGGCTACAATGTCAAGACATTGATCGGATCCATCGGCAAGGGAGAATTCGGTTTTGAGAAAGCCGCATATCTTCTGATGTTTGGAAGCCTGCCGAATGAGCAGGAACTTGCAGAGTTTTGTAAAGTACTCGGAGAGAGCCGTACACTTCCGACGAATTTTACACGAGACGTTATTATGAAGGCGCCTTCGAAGGATATCATGAATTCCATGACACGAAGTATCCTGACGCTGGCGGCTTACGATAAACAGACTGCGGTCGGCACGATCGAGAATAATATCCGCCAGTGTATGCAGCTGGTGGCAAACTTCCCGATGCTTGCTGTATATGGTTATCATGCATACAATCACTATGAGAACGATTCGAGTATGTATATCCACAGACCGGATCCGAAGCTTTCTACCGCAGAGAATTTCCTGCGTATGCTTCGCCCGGATATGAAATACACGCAGCTCGAGGCGCAGGTACTCGATGTTGCTCTTATGTTACATATGGAACACGGTGGCGGTAATAACAGTACCTTTACGACCCGTGTCGTTACATCGGCAGGAACCGATACGTATTCTGCCATCGCGGCTGCGATGTGCTCACTGAAGGGACCGAAGCACGGTGGTGCGAACATCAAGGTTATGGAGATGATGAATGATATTCGTGAACATGTTCATGACTGGGCGGACCGTGACGAAGTTGAAGCATATCTTGAGAAGATGCTTGACGGAGAAGCATTTGATCATAAGGGACTGATCTATGGTATGGGACATGCCGTATATTCACTGTCCGATCCACGTGAGTGCATCTTTAGGTCCTATGTGGAGCATCTTGCCGTGGCGAAGAACCGTCAGGAGGACATGATGCTTTATAAGTCGGTTGAGGAACTGGCCGGTAAGCTGATCGCAAAGAAGCGGCATATCTTCAAGGGCGTCAGCCCGAATGTCGATTTTTACAGCGGATTTGTGTATAATATGCTTGGAATTCCGATGGAATTATACACACCGCTTTTTGCAATCGCAAGAATTACCGGATGGAGTGCACACCGTCTGGAAGAGATTGTCGGCATGAACAAAATCATACGTCCTGCATACAAGAGTGTAATGGAAGAAATCGAGTAAGCTCTTGGATCGAAGTACATAGTTTATACAAGACCTCAGCAGGATTTCTGCTGAGGTCTTTAAGAAAGTAGTGGTTTAAAAGGTTACGGCTGATAAATTGCTGCGAATAAGATATATCAGAGGAGATTTAAGATGGATACAGTAGAAATGAAACAGGTAGAAGGCGGCGTGTGTGCTGCCAAAGGATTCTCTGCAAATGGACTAAATTGTGGGTTGAACCCGGACAGAAATAAGAATGATCTTGCGCTCATCTATTCGGAACGTATCTGTAAGGCGGCTGCCGTATATACAACGAATAAGGTAAAAGGCGCCCCGATCCTTGTGACGAAGAAGAATCTGGCTGCAAGCGGAAATCTTGCGCGTGCAGTTATTGCCAACAGTAAGAATGCCAATACCTGTAATGCAGATGGTGAGGAAAAAGCAGCCCGTATGTGTGAGCTTGCAGCAAATGAGCTTGGAATTCCTGCAAATGAAGTCATCGTAGCATCGACCGGTGTCATCGGACAGATTCTGCCGATCGAGCCGATTGAAAGTCACATTACCGAGCTTGCCAGGGGACTTGCACCGGAGAATCATGATAAGGCAGCGAATGCGATCATGACAACGGATACCGTGAAGAAGGAAGTTGCCGTAACATTTGAACTTGGTGGCAAGAAATGTACCATCGGCGGTATGGCAAAAGGAAGCGGTATGATCCACCCGAATATGGCAACGACTTTAAATTTTGTGACAAGTGACGTGGCAATCTCGGCAGAACTGATCCAGAAGGCTTTGTCGGATATCGTAAAGGTTACATATAATTGTCTGAGCATTGACGGAGATACATCGACCAATGACATGGTCTGCATTCTTGCAAACGGTATGGCGGAAAATGCGGAGATTACAACGGAGGATGAAAATTACGAGATTTTCCGTCAGGCACTCTATCAGGTGCTGATGACATTGACAAAGATGCTTGCCAAGGACGGAGAGGGTGCAAGCAAGATGCTGGAGTGTACCTGTGCCGGAGCACCGGATCAGGATACTGCGATCATCGTTGCAAAAAGTGTCATCCGTTCTCCTCTGTTTAAGTGTGCAATGTTCGGCGAGGATGCAAACTGGGGAAGAATTCTCTGTGCGATCGGCTATGCGGACGCAGATTTTGACATTGATAAAGTGGCAGTGGATATTGCATCTGCAAAGGGATCCATCGCGGTATGCAGAAACGGAGCCGGTGTGGAGTTCTCGGAGGATGAGGCAAAAGTGATCCTCGGTGAGGATGAGATCTACATCAATATCGACCTGGGACAGGGCGATGCAAGCGCGAAGGCGTGGGGATGCGATCTGACTTATGATTATGTAAAGATTAACGGAGACTATCGTTCATAATGTATAGAGACACAGTGAATAACAGGACTATTTGAACGATGGTCTGCAACATTTTTGTTGGAGGCTTGAAAATGAACAAAAATATAGGTTTCATCGGCTGCGGAAACATGGGATCTGCGATGATGCAGGGAATTCTTGATTCCGGCAAATGCAGACCGCAGGAGATTATGATCTCCTGCCGTACACAGGCAACATTGGATGCCAAGAAGAAACAATTTGGCGTACAGATTACAACGGACAACCGCAAGGTGGCAGAATTTGCGGATATCCTGTTTGTAGCGGTCAAGCCACAGTTTTATGAGGAAGTATTAACGGAAGTAAAGGATGCGTTAAAGAACGATGTGATCCTGATCTCTATCGCTCCGGGAAAGACGCTGCAGTGGTTTGCGGATCTGCTCGGAAGCGACAGGAAGGTAATCCGCACGATGCCGAATACCCCTTCGATGGTCAAGGAAGGTATGATGGGCATGTGCATCGGAAGTCAGGTGACAGAGGAAGAAGTCGCATTGGTCAGAGATCTTTGTGAGGGATTCACACAGACGGAAGTGATTCCGGAGCATCTGATGGATGTCGTGACGGCAGTCAGCGGAAGTTCACCGGCTTACGTATTTCTGTTTATCGAGGCGATGGCAGATGCAGCAGTGGCAGGCGGCATGCCGCGCCAGCAGGCATATAAGTTTGCTGCGCAGGCAGTACTTGGAAGCGCAAAGATGGTTCTGGAGACCGGAAAACATCCGGGAGAGCTTAAGGATATGGTTTGTTCACCGGCAGGAACCACGATTCAGGCGGTTCGTGTGCTTGAGGAGAGAGGCATGCGGAGTAGTGTGATCGAGGCTATGATGAAGTGCCTTGATATTTCAAGAAATATGTAATATTACGAGCGAGAATGACAGATTTCCGGGAGAGCGGAAACCTGTCATATGTTTATGTTTTATGCACTAGGGAGAAAAAATGAATTTAGCAGAGATAAAAGAGAAGCAGAGTGCCGTCCTCACGGAGATTGGAGGTCAGGGTGCCCTGCGCCAGCATTTTCTCGATATGGGACTGATCCCCGGCACCAGAGTGACGTATGTGAAGGCGGCACCAATGGGCGATCCGATCGAATACCGGATCTGGGATTATGAACTGACCCTGCGGCTGTCTGAGGCAGAACAGATCAAGGTGACGGATGTACAGACAGTGACAGAAGACAAACAGGAGAAACAAAACGGCACGCAAAAGAAGTCATCCGGATCGAAGCATCCGGGACTTGGCGAGATGGGCATCTACCATGTCAAGCAGCGTGGCGAGAAGATCGGCAAGGATGAATTGCTTACATTCGGACTTGCCGGAAACCAGAATTGTGGAAAGACAACGCTTTTTAACCAGTTGACCGGATCCAATCAGCATGTGGGAAATTTCCCGGGAGTTACGGTAGACCGCAAAGACGGTCCGATCCGGAATCAGGAGAATACCCTCGTTACGGATCTTCCGGGTATCTACTCGATGTCGCCTTATACGAGTGAGGAAATCGTCAGCCGTGAATTCTTCTTAAAGAATCGTCCGCGTGGAATTATCAATATTGTGGATGCCACGAATATTGAGCGGAATCTGTATCTGACACTGCAGTTGATCGAACTGGATATCCCGATGGTTCTTGCACTCAATATGATGGATGAGGTCCGCGACAATGGAGGCACGATCGATATCAACCTGCTGGAGGATACACTTGGCATTCCGGTTGTGCCGATTTCCGCAGCGAAGAATGAAGGTATCGATGAGCTTGTTGCGCATGCGGTACATGTTGCCCGTTACCGTGAACGGCCGGGACGTATGGATTTCTGCGATGCAGAGGGCGCGGACGGCGGTGCGATGCATCGTTGTATTCATTCTATCATGCATCTGATCGAGGATCATGCGCACAAGTATAAGATTCCAACGCGTTTTGCGGCGAGCAAGCTGGTAGAGGGCGATAAGCTTGTGGAAGAATCGCTGCATCTGGATCAGAATGAGCTTGAGATGATCGAGCATATTATTTCGCAGATGGAGACGGAAAGCGGAATGGACCGTCAGGCGGCTTTGGCAAATATGCGGTTTACCTTTATCCATAAAGTGTGTGATGCTACCGTTGTGCGTCCGCATGAGAGTAAGGAACATATCCGGAGTCAGAAGATGGATAAGATTCTGACCGGTAAGTATACTGCCATCCCGGTATTTGCAGGTATTATGATCCTGATTTTCTATTTAACGTTTGGTCTGGTCGGTAAGTGGCTGTCTGACCTCTTGAATCTTGGAATTGGCGCGTTCACGAACTGGGTGGATCAGTTGCTGACCCTGGCGCATGTCAACGGTGTTGTACATTCGCTTGTGATCGATGGTATCTTCGCCGGTGTGGGCAGTGTGCTTGGATTCCTTCCGACGATCGTGACGCTGTTCTTCTTCCTGTCACTTCTGGAGGACAGCGGATATATGGCGCGAATCGCTTTTGTGATGGATAAGCTGCTGCGTAAGATCGGATTGTCGGGACGAAGCTTTGTGCCGATGATCATTGGATTCGGATGTTCGGTTCCGGCGATTATGGCGACCAGAACGCTTCCGTCGGAGCGTGACCGTAAGATGACCGTGCTTTTGACCCCATTTATGAGCTGTTCGGCAAAGATGCCGATCTATGCATTCTTTGCAGCCGCTTTCTTCCCGGGAAAAGGCGCGCTTGTGATGACTATTTTGTATTTTACGGGCATTGTGGTAGGTATCGCTTTCGCATGGATCTTAGATCATACGACATTCCGCGGTGAACCGGTTCCGTTTGTCATGGAACTTCCGAATTACCGTTTCCCGAGCGCGAAGAGTGTGGGACGTCTGATCTGGGACAAGGCCAAGGATTTCCTGACGCGTGCGTTTACGATCATTTTCCTTGCAACGATCATTATCTGGTTCCTGCAGAGTTTCGATACGCATCTGA
>URQG01000034.1 GCA_900549895.1 uncultured Lachnobacterium sp. | reverse complement strand
CGTTATGTATGTATAAGGGAGGACGACGTATGAAGAAAATTTTAAAAAAAGTAACAGCAGCCATTTTGGCAGCAACCATGGTAGTTGGCATGACAGCCTGCGGAACAGGCGGAAGTTCATCAACACAGGGAGGTTCGGCAAACAGTTCATCCGGCAAGATCAAGATTGGTGTTTCCATCTGGTCATCAACCGACGTGCTCGGATCTCAGTGTAAGAAGATGCTGGATGAGGCAGCCAAGGCTTTGGACGTAGAAGTTCAGTATGTAGATCAGGGACATGTGTCTGAGAAGGTTACGGCTTCTGTTGAGCAGCTTGCAGCAGCAGGATGCCAGGGCATTATTATCTGTAATTCATCTGATACAGAAATGACATCCGCAATCAAGACATGTAATGATAATAAAGTATATCTTGCACAGTTCTTCCGTGTAATCAGTCAGGAGAACAGCGCAGACATCTATCAGGCAGCTACAGATTCCGATTACTATATCGGTGCTGTACATGAGGACGAGCCGGCAAACGGCGAGGAACTTGTAAACATCCTTTTAAATAAGGGTGATCGTAACATCGGTCTTATCGGCTGGGAGCAGGGTGATGCTACATGGCTCGGAAGATGGGAAGGTTACAAGGCAGGCGTTGACAAGTGGAACGAAGAGCATCCTGATGATCAGGCAACACTTTCTGAGCCGCAGTACGCAGGAACAACTTCTGAAGGTGGTTCAAAGGCAGCAGAGGCTCTTATGGCAGCAGATCCGAACCTTGACGCATTAATTCCGGCAGGCGGCGGCGGAGATCCTCTTCAGGGAGCAATCGCAGCAGTTGAGCGTGCAGGTAAGACACAGGATATCGATATCGTATCTACAGACTTCCTTCCAGACCTTGGAGAGAGACTTGAGAACGGATCTATGGCTGGTGAGTCCGGCGGACATTACTGTGATCCGTTGATCGCATTCATGATGGTTTACAACGCAATCAAGGGCAACTACTCAGACTTCGGAGGCAAGTTCGAGGATGTTCCATTCCCATACCTGTATGTATCATCAGCAGATGACTACAAGGCATACGAAGAGTACTTCGTAGATCAGCTTCCATACACAGATGAGGAATTGGTTGATATGTCTAAATTAAGCCTTGACGAATTAAAGAATACTGCAGCTAAGGTTTCTATCGAAGATGCAGCAGCTCGTGCAGCTGAATAAAAGGCATACAGAATGAAAACTGGAAAAGGTGGCGTCGCTTGCGAAGTCACCTTTTCTTATCAAAGATGACAACAAATCGGAAATGACTAAAAGAAGAGGTAGAGAATATGAGTACTACTAAAAAAATCTCGGGAAAAGCAATGGGCTATCTGATCCTGATCGGTCTGGTTGTACTTTCCTGGGCCATCTTTAAAATACTTTCGCCACATAACTTTGGATCTTTTGGCAATATGCTCAACTATTTTCAGGCCAGCCTGATTGCAACCGTTGGTGCCGTAGGATTCTACTTTGTAATGGTAATGGGAATGTTTGACTTTTCCATTGGCGCAAACATTATGCTTTCCGCAATTGTGGGATGCGTATTCGCAACAAGATTTAATCTCGGATATTTTGGACTGATCGTTGGATGTATCCTTACAGGAACGATTGTCGGAGCGTTAAACGGAATGTTTTATGTAAAGCTTCGTATTCCGTCCATGATCGTAACAACCGGTCTGGCTCTCATTTATGAAGCTGCGGCCAACTATATTGCAGGCGGTGTGGAGCAGACGCTTCCATCCAACTTACGTGCTTTTGGACAGATGCCTTGGGATATCATCCTTGCACTGGTAGCATGTGTTGTAGCCTACATTTTCTTAAACTATACTAAAATCGGAACATACACCTATGCAATCGGAAGCGATGAATTCGTAGCCAAGAACATGGGTATCAACGTAAATAAATACAAAGTTGTAGCTTTCATTTTAAGTGGTGCCTTCCTCGGAGTTATGGCAATCTTAACGATCAGCTATGGTTCATCTATGGTCGCTGTAACAGGTATGGCATCCATGAGCCGAAATTTCGTGCCAACAATGGGATGTTTCTTCGGCTTGGCATTTAAGAAATATGGAATGCCGCTTCCGGCAATCATCATCGGTGAGTTCGTTATAAACATTATCTTCTTCGGATTCATTGCTTTGGGAGCACCAACCGCTATTCAGGACGTTATCACAGGACTTGCACTGCTTATCATCATTACTGTGACAACCAAGGCTACCAAGGGCGAGATCGTCAAGTAATGAAAGGAGGAAGACAGCAATGAGTGAAGTTAGATTACAGGTTAAAAATCTTTGCAAGAACTTTGGTATTACCAAGGCTGTGCAAAATGTATCCTTCAACGTAAATAAAGGGGAGGTTCACGCGTTGATCGGTGAGAACGGATCCGGAAAATCCACGCTGACCAATATGCTGACAGGAATCTACAGCATCGGAAGCGGAACCTTCATTCTTGACGGAAAGGAAGTCCACCCGAAGAATCAGGTGGAGGCCAATGAAGAGGGAATCTCCATTATCGTACAGGAGCTTGGTACACTGTCCGGACTGACCGTGGCAGAGAACATCTTCCTCGGACATGAGGATCAGTTCGTACATATGGGAATCAAGAATACCAATGCGATGAACAAGAAAGCCAACGAACTGTTAAAGCAGTATGGCTTTGAGCGCATCAAAGCATCCGATATGATCGATGAGTACAACTTCGAGGATCGTAAGCTGGTTGAGATCGTTAAGGCAACCTATTTTGATCCAAAGATCGTTGTGATCGATGAGACAACGACAGCACTCTCGCAGGAAGGCCGTGAGGAGCTGTACAAACATATGAAACGTATCAAGGAGAGCGGCAATACCGTTATCTTTATCTCGCATGACCTCCCGGAGATTCTCGAGAAGTCTGATACGATCACCATTCTTCGAGACGGTGTATACATTGATACGGTTAAGAGCTCGGATGTCAACGAGAATGATTTGAAGAAACTGATGGTAGGACGTGAGGTTACCGGTGATTACTACCGCAGCGATTACGGCGAGAAGGTTTCCGATGAAGTGGTTCTTTCTGTTAAGGACGTAACTGTACCGGGACTGATCGAGGACGTAAGCTTTGAGCTGCATAAAGGCGAGATCCTTGGCTTCGGTGGACTTTCCGAGTCCGGTATGCATGAGATTGGTAAAGCAATCTTTGGAGCATCCTATGATCGTACCGGAACCGTACAGCTGGCAGACGGCACGCAGATTAATGATATTCCGACTGCAATCAAACACAGCATCGCCTATACGTCCAAGGATCGTGATAATGAGTCTGTTGTGTTAAACCAGAGTATCGGCGACAATATCTGTCTTCCGTCACTCGATGCGTTATCCGGACCGGCAAAGCTGATCAGTGATAAGAAAAAGAAAGAATTTGCAAACAAGTATGCAAAGCAGATGTCTGTAAAGATGGTTGATGTCAACCAGTTCGTTTCCAACCTGTCCGGCGGAAACAAGCAGAAGGTTGTACTTGCAAGATGGATCGGAAAAGATTCCGATATCGTCGTACTTGACAGCCCGACACGAGGCATTGATATCAAGGTTAAGCAGGATATCTACCAGTTAATGGATCGCATGAGAAAGAATGGTAAATCCATCATTATGATCTCTGAGGAACTGATGGAGCTGATCGGTATGTGTGACCGTATTATGATCATGAAGGACGGCAGGATCAGTGGAGAACTTGAGCGTGATCAGAACCTCGACGAGAACGGTCTGATTACGATGATGGTATAAGGAGGCAGCTATGGGAAGTCAAGCAAGTGTAAACACAAACGATAAAGAGCAGCAGCTCAAAAAGGCATCAACAATGTCATTGATCCGTTCCCTTCTTCCTGTTGTGGGACTGGTTGTAATTTTTCTTTTATTCAATTTCCTGACTGGATTTCGAATGATGGGCAATATGTCACTGGCATTTTCTTCGGTGTATGTGACAATGATCTCAGCGATGGGTGTATTCTTTATTATGACAATGGGAGGCCTGGATTTCTCTCAGGGCTCTATCCTCGGAATTTCTTCCATCGTTGTGTGTGTGGTTTCCAAGTACAGTATTCCGCTTGCAATCCTTGCAGGTATTGCGTCGGGAGCTATCATTGGTGCAATCAACGGTTACTTTTATGTATTCCGCAAGATCAAATCTTTCATTGTAACAATTTGTACGATGTTCCTGTTCCGCGGATTCATCAAGTATCTTACAACAAACGCACCGGTTGCGGGATCTGCAAAGCTGATCAATTATGATACAACAGCGTTTAAAGTAATCTGTACGATCGTTATTCTGGTAATCGGATTTGTTGCATTCCGTTTTACCAAATTCGGAACCTACTTAAAGGCAATCGGTGCCGGCGAGAAAGCAGCAATGTTTTCCGGCATCCGCACGGACAAGATGAAATTTCTCATCTATATTCTGGCAGGCGCAATCACAGGATTTGCAGCATTTATTAACGTTATCAAGGTCGGATCGGTTACATCTTCCGGCGGAAACCAGTTAGAGACACAGATTCTGATCGCACTGGTACTTGGTGGTATGCCTATCTCCGGTGGAGCAAAGGTTCGTTTCGAAAATATCATCGTCGGATCACTCCTGTACGTTGTACTCAACAGTGGACTGACTATGATGGGATTCACAACACAGATGATGCAGCTCATTCAGGGTATCGTATTCCTGATCTTCGTAGCAGTATTCGCAGATCGTGAATCTATTCAGGTTATTAAATAAGGAACTATTTGGACTTACATAAGATAAGGAGGTTCGTCCTTTTCAGGAGGGAAGGATCTCCTTATCTTTTTTTAGAAAAAGCGTGCAACGGCAGCGGAAATGGAGCGGCTATGCAAAATACAGATCAGGATATTCTGAAATACCAGAAATTATATCATTGGGCGCATACACTGATCACCAGCGGTGTTATCAAGAATATGGATAAGTTTCCGTCGGAGACAAGTCTGCAGAAGAAGTTCGGGTATTCGAGACAGACAGTGCGCACGGCGTTGCAGCAACTTGAGGATGAGGGGCTGATCAACCGTGTGCGCGGAAGCGGAACCTACGTATCCTATGAGGGCGGCGAAGCGGACGAGATGCGTCCGAAAGTGGGGCTGCTCTTAAGCTATTATTCGGAATATCTTTTTCCGAAAGTGTATGACGGCATCGAATCGGCGCTCGCGGAAAAAGGGTATGGAATTGAGGTTGCCGTAACGAAGAATCGTCTGAATGATGAGGCGATTTATCTGGAAGGTTTGCTTAAAAGAAACGTATCCGGTTTTATCATAGAAGGAACACGTTCTGCATTTCCGAATCCGAATATCAGGCTGTATCGTGAAATTAAGAAACGCAATATTCCGACGCTTTTTATCCACAATCATTATGAGAACCAGACGTTCGACAGTGTGGAGATGTCGGATGAACATGCGGCGTATGAATTGACGAAGATCCTGATCGAGCATGGACACCGCAGGATCGGTGGTATTTTTAAATATGATGACATGCAGGGACTTGAACGGTTCAAGGGTTTTATCCAGTGTCTCTCTGATTACGGAATTAAATATGATGACGATTGTGTCCGCTGGTATTCGACGAAAGATATGGGGGATGTGTTCAGCAAGAAAGGAATGCTGCATATCTATCGTAGAACGAAAGACTGTACGGCAATGTTGATCTACAATGATGAGATCGCAGAGCATTATATCGAGTTTCTGACAGAGCGCGGCATCTCGGTTCCGCGGGACCTCTCGCTGGTATCGTTTGACGATGCGGAGCTGCAGCAGGAACAGGCGGTCAAACTTCTGTCCGTTATACACCCGCAGTACAAGCTTGGCAGGATCACGGCGAAGAATCTGCTCCGCATGATGGACGATCCGGCGTGGCAGGAAAAGAATTATTCTTATCGTTTTCCGGTAAAAATGAATGACGGAAATTCAATCCGAAAGTTGTAGATATTTCCGGAAAATATAAAAAAAGCTTGTAAAAAGGGGATTTCGTGTGCTATAATCTCTAAATGACTGTAGTGGTCGCGGTATGCCTTTTTTCGGGAGGGATACGCAGAATTAAGATTGTACATGGAATTGATATATATTAAGGAGGAAACGTATAAATGAGTGTACAGGTTGAAAATTTAGACAAGAATATGGTAAAGCTTACCATCGAAGTTCCTGCAGAAGAATTAGAGAAGGCAATCGAGGCTGCTTACAAGAAGCAGAAGAACCAGATCAGTGTTCCTGGATTCCGTAAAGGAAAAGTACCGAGAGCCATGGTCGAGAAGATGTATGGTGTTGGCGTATTCTATGAGGATGCTGCAAACACACTGATGCAGCAGAATTATCCATCTGCAGTAGATGAGAGCGGCGTTGATATCGTATCCCGTCCAACCGTTGATGTTGTACAGATCGAGAAGGGTAAGCCTTTCATCTTTACAGCTGAGGTTGCTGTAAAGCCTGAGGTTACACTTGGCAAATATATGGGCGTAACTGTTACTAAGATCGATACTTCTGTCAGCGAGGATGAAGTAAACGAAGCATTAGAGCAGCAGCGCAACAACAATGCAAGAACCATTTCCGTAACAGATCGTCCTGTAGCAGTTGGTGATACAGCAGTGATCGATTTCGAGGGATTTGTTGATGGTGTTGCGTTTGAAGGCGGCAAGGGTGAGAATCATCCGTTAGAGATCGGTTCTCATACATTCATCGATACATTTGAGGATCAGCTCGTTGGCAAGAATGCCGGAGACGAAGTTGAGGTTAACGTAACA
The DNA here is from genome assembly GCA_900549895.1 of uncultured Lachnobacterium sp. Taxonomy (GTDB): domain Bacteria; phylum Bacillota; class Clostridia; order Lachnospirales; family Lachnospiraceae; genus Roseburia. The sequence continues at coordinate 5,360 of URQG01000034.1, read as the reverse complement.
TTCCCTGAGCAGTATCAGGCAGCAGATCTTGCCGGAAAGCCAGCTACATTCAAGGTTAAGATCAATGAGATCAAGACAAAGGAACTTCCGGAACTTGATGACGAGTTCGCACAGGATGTATCTGAGTTCGATACTCTTGCAGAGTACAAGGAGAGCTTAAAGAAGAACCTTGAGGAGAAGAAAGAGAACGAAGCAAAACGTACAAAGGAAGATGAAGCTGTTCAGAAGATCATCGACAAGTCCAAGATGGACATTCCTGAAGCTATGATCGATACACAGTGTGAGACAATGATCGAGGAGTTCGCTCAGAGAATCGCACAGAGCGGATTATCTATGGATCAGTACTTACAGTTCTCAGGACTTACCGTTGACGGCTTAAAGGAGCAGGTTCGTCCGGAAGCATTATCCCGTATTCAGGCAAGTCTTGTTCTTGAGCAGATCGCTAAAGATGAGAACATTGAAGTATCGGATGAAGATGTAAATGCTGAGATCGAAAAGATGGCTGCAAGTTACGGAATGGAAGCTGATAAGCTGAAAGAGTACATGGGAGATGCCGAGAAGGATTCCATGAAGAAGGATCTTGCAATCAATAAGGCTGTTGAGCTTGTAATGTCTAACGTTAAGGAGCGCGCTAAGGCTAAGAGCAAGAAAGAGAAGGAAGCAGAAGCAGAGGCAACAGAAGCATAAATTCAGTTTCTTAGAGTCATTACATGGACTGGTCTGGGCAAAACCAGACCGGTCTTTTACACTTTTATTAAGGAGGCGTTTTTCTATGAGTTTAGTACCTTATGTCATTGAACAAACGAGTAGGGGCGAGAGAAATTACGATATTTATTCCCGCTTATTAAAAGACAGAATTATTTTCCTCGGAGAAGAAGTCAATGAGACGACGGCAAGCCTTGTCGTTGCACAGTTGCTGTTCTTGGAATCAGAGGATCCGGGAAAGGATATTCAGTTATATATCAACTCTCCGGGAGGAATGGTTACTGCAGGTCTTGCAATCTATGATACTATGCAGTATATCAAGTGTGACGTGTCGACAATCTGTATTGGTCTGGCTGCAAGTATGGGAGCATTTCTTCTTGCAGGAGGAGCAAAAGGTAAGCGCTACGCGCTTCCAAATGCCGAGATCATGATCCATCAGCCATCCGGTGGTGCCAAGGGTCAGGCAACTGAGATTGAGATCGCAGCAGAAAATATCTTAAAGACAAAGAAGCGTTTGAACGAGATCCTTGCTGCCAATACCGGCAAGCCATATGAGACCATCGCTGCAGATACTGAGCGTGATCATTATATGTCTGCGCAGGAAGCTGCCGATTACGGATTGATCGATGGAGTGATTACGAGCAGATAATCATCTGGATTGTCCAGATTATGCGCCTCCGGCCAGATAGCCGGAGGCATTGTTGAATAAAGCAATTTTTATTTTCGATAGATATATGGAGTAATAGATTTATGGCTGGAAAGAATGATGGAAAAATTCGCTGCTCTTTTTGCGGCAAGACACAGGATCAGGTAGAACGCCTTATTTCGGGACCGAACAATGGTGTGTTTATCTGTAATGAGTGTGTGGATATCTGTGCTGAGATCATTGATGAGGAAGGCTTGGGCGAGAGTGAGTCTTCTTCCGCAAAGGAGGATATCAACCTCTTAAAGCCGGAAGAGCTGAAGGCTTTTCTGGATGATTATGTCATTGGCCAGGATCAGGCCAAAAAGGTGCTTTCCGTTGCGGTATATAACCACTATAAGCGCGTCCTCGCAGGCGGAGATCTTGGGGTGGAACTGCAGAAAAGTAATATTCTGATGCTTGGACCAACCGGTTCCGGTAAGACACTTTTGGCACAGACTCTGGCGCGTGTTATTAACGTTCCGTTTGCAATTGCAGATGCAACGACTCTGACGGAGGCCGGATATGTAGGTGAGGATGTTGAGAACATTCTCTTAAAGCTGATCCAGGCTGCCGATTATGACATTGAGCGTGCGCAGCACGGTATTGTATATATTGATGAGATCGATAAGATCACAAAGAAATCCGAGAATGTCTCCATTACAAGAGATGTATCCGGTGAGGGTGTACAGCAGGCGCTTCTTAAGATCCTTGAGGGAACAGTCGCTTCTGTTCCGCCACAGGGAGGAAGAAAGCATCCGCAGCAGGAACTGATTCCGATTGACACGACAAACATTCTCTTTATCTGTGGTGGCGCATTTGACGGTCTTGAGAAGATTGTTGAATCCCGTATGGATGCTTCCACGATTGGATTTAACGCTGAAGTGAAAGCAAAATCCGACATGAATATCGGAGATGCTTTTAAGCGAGCTCTGCCACAGGATTTTGTAAAGTTTGGACTGATTCCGGAGTTTATCGGACGTGTGCCGATTACCGTTTCGCTTGATTCTTTGGATCGTGATGCGTTAATCCGCATCTTAAAGGAGCCGAAGAACTCTCTGATCAAGCAGTATACCAAGCTTTTTGAGTTAGACGGTGTAGGACTTGAGTTTGATGAGAAGGCGATTGAAGCAATCGCAGATAAGGCTTTGGAGCGCAAGACCGGAGCGAGAGGACTTCGTGCGATCATGGAGGCAGTTATGCTCGACCTCATGTATCGTATCCCTTCGGATGAATCGATCAGCCGTTGCGTGATCGACAAGGATCTTGTTGAGAAGAATCTTGCTTTGGAAGAAGAGAAACCTGCAGCCATCGAGCAGAAGGATGAGCAGGAAAAGGAAGAACTTGCGTCTTAATCAGGAGTAGATACAAGTGAGAGATGAAATTAGAATGCTGCCTGCGGTAGCGTTACGCGGAATTACGATTTTGCCGGGGATGATCGCGCATTTTGATATCAGCCGCGAGACATCGATCAGGGCGGTTGAACGTGCAATGAAGGATGGAGATGCCATCTTTTTGGTGACACAGAAGGACTCGAACAAGGACAATCCGGAGCTCGAAGATCTGCATTCCATGGGCGTGATTGCTGAAATTAAGCAGGTTGTTAAATTACAAAATGATATTATCCGGGTGATGGTGGAAGGCCGGCAACGTGCAGAAGTGTATGAACTTGTGCAGGAGCAGCAGGCGTACATGGAGGCACGTGTGATCGTTTATATCGAGGAGGATGAACAACATCTTCCGGCACAGGCCGAAGAAGCGATGGTTCTGAGCGTGCGGGAGACGTTTGCCAAGTATGCCTCGGTTCAGGGACGCATCGGCAAGGAAGTTGTGCGTCAGGTGCAGGAGATGACCGATCTGTCCAAATTACTGGATTACGTCGGCAACAATCTTCCGGTCAGCTGTGACAAGAAGCAGAAGATTCTGGATGCGATCGCAATCACGGAACGTTATGAAGTACTTCTGGCAATGTTGCTTCAGCAGATCGAGGTACTCGCAATCAAAAGCGACTTTCAGAAGAAAGTGCAGGAGCGCGTGGAAAAGCATCAGAAGGAATATGTTCTCAGGGAGCAGATGGCACTCATCCGGGAAGAACTCGGAGAGACAAATACAGACTCTGATGCTTTGGAGTATGAGAAGAAGCTTGAGGAACTTCAGGCTTCCGATGATGTGAAGAAACGTATTAAGAAAGAAATTCAGCGTTTCAAGGGGATTGCAGCAAACTCTTCGGAGAGCACGGTAAGCCGCGGTTACATTGAGACACTTTTAGAACTTCCGTGGGATAAAACATCCGTTGACAATCAGGATCTTACCCATGCAAAAGAGATCCTTGATGAGGATCATTACGGACTGGACAAAGTGAAGGAGCGTGTGATCGAATTCCTTGCTGTCCGTAACTTAACGGGCAAAGGCGAGAGTCCGATCATCTGTCTTGTCGGACCTCCGGGAACCGGTAAGACAAGTATCGCCCGTTCGATCGCCCGTGCACTGGATAAGAAATATGTGCGCATTTCCTTAGGTGGCGTGCGTGATGAAGCGGAGATCAGAGGCCACAGAAGAACATATGTCGGAGCACTTCCCGGACGTATCGTATCCGGGCTTCGCTCGGCAGGTGTCAAGAATCCGCTTATGCTGCTCGATGAGATCGACAAGATGAGCAGTGATTACAAGGGGGATACCGCATCGGCATTACTGGAAGTGTTGGATGCAGAACAAAATAATAAGTTTCGTGATCATTATGTGGAACTTCCGGTTGATCTCTCCGAGGTGCTTTTTATCGCAAGTGCAAACTCACTCGGCGATATACCGGGACCGCTTCGTGACCGTATGGAGATCATTGAGGTCAGCAGTTATACGGAGAATGAAAAGCTGCATATTGCAAAAGATCACCTGATTGAGAAGCAGCTTGCGAAGAATGGTGTTACTTCGCAGCAACTTAAGATTTCGGACAAGGCACTTCGTGATGTGATCTCATTCTATACAAGAGAAGCAGGTGTTCGTGGGCTTGAGCGCAGAATCGGCGAGATCTGCCGTAAGGCTGCACGCCGCATCTATGAGGGTGAAACGGAGAAGATCCGTGTGTCCGGCAACAATCTTGAAGAGTTTCTCGGCAAGCCGAAGTATCGTCAGGATAAGAAAAACAAGAAGGATGAGGTCGGTATTGTGCGTGGTCTGGCATGGACCAGCGTCGGTGGTGTCACACTTGAGATTGAGGTCAATGTTCTTCCGGGCAAGGGCGAACTGGTACTTACCGGTAAGCTCGGTGATGTTATGAAGGAATCGGCACGCGCCGGTATCAGTTATATCCGCTCGATCAGTTCCGATTACGGCATTGATCCGGAGTTCTTTACAAAGCATGACATTCATGTGCACATTCCGGAGGGCGCAGTCCCGAAGGACGGACCGTCTGCCGGTATTACGATGGCACTCGCGATCCTTTCCGCTGTCACAAATCGTCCGGTCCGCGCAGATATTGCGATGACAGGAGAGATTACGATCAGAGGTCGTGTACTTCCGATCGGCGGCCTTAAGGAGAAGCTGCTTGCTGCGAAGAATGCGGGCATGAATATGGTCTGCATTCCGAAGGATAATGTGAGTGACTTAAGTGAAATCTCCGAGGAGATTACCGACGGAATGGAGATTCTTCCAATCAATCACATGGACCAACTGATAAAGGCTGCCTTTGTATAAAGCAGCCTTTATTTACTAAGCAACACCTGTTTCATAAAGGCGCCTTGCTTTTGCATTTTTGAATGGCGCCGCTGGGGTGTTGCGTGGATCTGCCTCGATCGGTGTCCTGATCGTGCACGTCCTTTGGAGAATTGAATAACGATTTATACCTCGCGTGATATCCATTTTTTTGAACGGCGGTTTCAGACGGAATTGCTGAATTTGTCAGCAGTGCCTGTTTCGCTTAAATTTTGTGTACGACAACGTTTGAACCATTCCGTGGCGGTGTCCGCCGGACACAGAT
>URQG01000033.1 GCA_900549895.1 uncultured Lachnobacterium sp. | reverse complement strand
CGTCTCGTGGGCTCGGAGATGTGTATAAGAGACAGAATCTGCTGAGCATGCCATTCTTCCCTCAATCACGCTTCCTCCCCTCTGTTTATTAAGTCCATCGTACAATACCTTTCGACAAAATTCTATATAATATCTTGCTCTAAATTTTATATCCCCCGTCTGTCTTTTTTGATGTCAAAACACCGTCCCCACTCGTAAAATCCGGGATAAAGCTTTCCTGCGCAACATCCCCCTCCTGAATAAAAGCCTGCTCCACCCCAATGCGGATTGCTTCATTAATGTAGTCCTCATATTCCCTGTGTGAAACTTTGCGTGCAAGTTCCGGAAACTTTGCCGCATGCTGCAGCGGCGTATACTGACTCATCATACTTAAGTATATCTGATTTCCATAATGTTCATACAGGTATGAAATGATTTTTTCGGCTTCTTTTACCTTACCCGGAAGAAGCAGCTGACGCACAATAACTCCGCGAGTCATAATTGCACCATCCTCTGCATCCGTTGGGATCACCTTTTGATTTTCGTCTTCGTTTCCACTGCTTCCATTTTCTTTCTTCGCGCACTCCCACATAAATTCAGGATGTGGCTGCTGACGCACCATCTCCGCGATGGCGGCCTTCGCAATCCCCGGGTAATCTGATGCGTGGGAATATTTTTGCGCCGTTTCGGCATTCATATACTTAAAATCCGGCAGATAGATATCCACAATTCCCGCCAGCATTTTTAAAGTGTCCACTTTCTCATATGCGCTCGTGTTATATACAATCGGTATCTGAAGCCCCTGCCTGCGTGCAGATTCAACAGCACGAATAATGTGCGGAATATACTGCCCCGGGGTAACAAGATTGATATTATTGGCCTTCTGCTCCTGAAGTTCCAAAAAAATCTCCGCCAAACGATCTCCTTCAATCTCAAATCCTGCATTTCCCTGCGCAATCTGTTCATTCTGGCAAAAAACACAATGCATGGCACAGCCACTGAAAAATACCGCACCACTTCCGCGTTTCCCGCTGATACATGGTTCTTCCCAGAAATGCAGAGCCGCCCGGGCGACCCGAAGTCCTGCATCGACCGCACATACACCTTTTTGCCCTTTGGCACGATTGACGTGACACTCCCTTGGACAAAGTGTACAATCTTCGTACCATCTATTTGCTTTATATAATGAAGAATTTGTTAATTTTTGATTTTTCATGTCTTTCCCTTGCGATTTCCTTTCAAACCCTCTACAATGATTTTATTGAAATAATGCTTGAATAAGGAGTTACTAGAATGAATCAGTCAAACTGTATGGTCGCCCAGTCTGGAGGTCCAACCGTAGCAATTAACGCCAGCTTAGCAGGAGTGATCGCCGGGGTCCGGCAGTCCGGCAAATACGATGTCTGTTACGGCGCAATCAACGGAATTCTCGGCATCTTAAATGAGAGATTCCTCAATCTTACCGAAGTGGTCAATGATGACGAAAAACTCGAACGTCTTAAAGTAACACCGGCTATGTATCTCGGATCCTGCCGTCATAAGCTTCCAAATTACAAAGATGACGATTCGCCTTATGTATTTATATTTAACCAGTTTGTCAAAATGAATATCAAAGCCTTTTTCTATATTGGCGGCAATGATTCCATGGATACTGTTCTCAAGTTATCCGATTATGCTGCCAAAATCAATAGTGATATTCGTATTATCGGTATTCCAAAGACAATTGATAACGATCTGTGTATGATTGATCACACTCCCGGCTTCGGTTCTGCCGCCAAATATATCGCAAGCACCATGCTCGAGGTAGCACACGACACTTTCATTTATGCAGTCAAAAGCGTTACCATCGTTGAGATCATGGGACGTGATGCAGGCTGGCTGACCGCTTCAAGTGCTTTGGCCCGCAATCGTTACAATACCGCTCCACACTTGATCTATCTTCCCGAAGTTGCCTTCGATAAAGAGCAATTTCTAAACGATATCCGTGAGAAATTAAAAACACTCAACAATGTAATCGTTGCAGTCTCCGAAGGAATCCGTGACGAAAACGGCGACTATATCACCGCTTCCAAGGCTGTTGCAGACCAGTTCGGACACCAACAGCTTTCCGGTGCCGGTAAAGCACTTGAATTTCTTGTCAAAGAGAATATCGGCGTCAAAGTCCGTTCCGTTGAAGTCAATGTACTCCAGCGCTGTGCCGCCCATATGGCATCAAAAACAGACCTTGACGAATCCTTTACCCTCGGTAAGAAAGCGGTTTCTCTCGCAGAAGAAGGAATTACTGCAAGCATGGTCATTCTTGAGCGAATCTCCAATATGCCTTATCAGGTTCGTTATGATCACGCACCGATCGCCGGCATTGCAAATGAGGCAAAATCCATTCCACGCGAATGGATCAACAAAGCAGGTAACGACATCATGCCGGAATTATATGACTATCTGAAACCCCTGATCCAGGGCGAAATTACCGTCTCTTACAAAGATGGTATTCCGGTCTATATGCCGGTTACACACCTAAAGCCTCGCGCTTAATTCATTTCGAATAACGTGTTGCGCTTTTGGTATCCCCGCAGAAAGGAAGGAATCAATTATGGCAACAAACACAACCAATCTGGCTGCCCGGTGCAAGCGGCGGCGCATGCGCTCTCTTGCAATCGCTTCGCTTACCGGGACTGCTGCCGCGCTTATCGGTGTCTATGTCGGGTTTGGAATCTATTACAACAAACACTTTTTTCCCAAAACGACCATCGGAGAACTTTCCTGCGGCAACAAGACCGCTGATTACGTCGAATCACAGAACATTGATGGCGCAAGCACCTATCTTCTGACGGTCTTAGACCGCAAAGACAACAAATTTCATATTGCCGGACCGGACATCAATTATCAATATGAAGCAACCGGCGAGGAACAGGCACTCTTAGACAAGCAGAATGGTTTTACCTGGCCTGTCAATATTTTTAAAACACACCAATACGAATTGAACCGTTCCTTTACCTATGATAAAGCGGCATTGGATACGCTCATCGATGACATGGAGATCTTCAATGAAGATTATATTACACAACCTGAGGACGCACACATTGATCTGTCCGAAGACGATGCCAAAGTTGTCGATGAGGTAGACGGTAACGCCCCGATCCGTGACCGGATTGTGGATGAGATCACGAAGGCTGTCGATAATCAGGAAACACAATATACCCTCTCCGATGCATGCTATGAATCCCCTGCGATCCATGCATCCGACAGTATCATCAGCGATACGATGGCCAAGATCACGAAATACACCGCTTCCACGATCCACTATGAGATCGACGGAGCCGACAAAAATCTTGATTCCAAGACCATCCTTCATATGCTCGACATCAGTGATGACGGAAACGTAACGATCAACGATGATAAACTGACACAATTCGTGCAGCATCTTGCCAGTACATACAATACTTACGGAGATGTTCGTAATTTCAAGACATCATCCGGCGATACCGTAAAAATCGGCGGCGGTGATTATGGCTGGGTTATCAATAAATCAAAGGAATTCGATGAGATCAAGAAAGACTTGGAAGGCGGCTCTCCTGTGGAACGCGAACCGATCTACGAACAGACCGCCAAACAAAGCGGGCTCGATGACATCGGCGATACTTATGTGGAAATAGATTATACCAAACAACATCTGTGGTACTACAAAGAAGGCAAACTCATCACGGAAACCGACATCGTCTCCGGCAATATTGCGAGAAAAAACGGATCTCCGGACGGTGTATTTAAGATTGCTTACAAACAGAAGGATGCCACTCTCGTCGGCGAGAATTATGCATCCGATGTCAAATACTTTATGCCTTTTGCCTACAATGTCGGAATCCACGATGCCAGCTGGCGAAGCACCTTTGGCGAAGAAATCTATAAGACTTCCGGTTCACACGGATGCATCAATGTTCCGGCCAAAATTGCAAAGAAGCTTTATGAGACCCTAGAAGTCGGCACTCCGGTGATCGCATTCTACCGCGATCCTGTCACTCTGATCACAGAGAATTGTAAGATTTCCAATGCGTACTCTTACCGTGATCCAGATAAAAAAGACGAATAAGACTTACCTCTTTCCGCAAATTCAGATGGTAATCGAGTAGGAGGCGGTAACTAACCGCCGTCCTCTCACACCACCGTGCGTACCGTTCGATTTCACCCCGGTGTTTACGCAAACTGACTGTTATACAGCTTTGCATAGAACCCATTCTGCGCAAGCAGCGTCTCATGATTTCCCTGTTCGATGATCTTGCCGTCTTTCATAACCAGAATCACATCAGCCTCGCGAATTGTCGACAGACGATGTGCAACAATAAAGCTTGTTCTTCCCTGCATCATTGTAAGGAAGGCCTTCTGGATACGGATTTCTGTACGTGTATCGATGGATGATGTCGCCTCATCCAGAATCAGCATCGGCGGCAGGCAAAGCATAACTCTTGTAATACAAAGAAGCTGCTTCTGGCCCTGCGACAGGTTACCTCCATCTTCCGTGATCATCGTGTCATACCCTTTCGGGAGACGCTTGATAAAGCTGTGCGCATGCGATGCCTTTGCTGCAGCGATCATCTCTTTCTCCGTGGCATCCGGCTTACCCATACAGATGTTGTCGCGGATCGTGCCTTTTTTCAGCCAGGTCTCCTGCAATACCATACCATAATTGGCACGTAGGCTTTGTCTGGTCATATGCATGATATCATGACCACTGACTTCAATCTTACCCGAATTCGTGTCATAGAAACGCATCAGCAGATTGATCAGTGTTGTCTTGCCACATCCGGTCGGTCCAACGATTGCGATACGCTGTCCCGGCTTTACATGAAGATTAAAATCTTCGATCAGATGCTGCTCCGGAACATAAGAGAAATATACATTATCGATATCCACGGTTCCGTCCGCCTCTTTCAGCACATACGCATCCGCATCGTCCGGAATCTCAGACGGCTCCTCGATCAGTTCAAAAATACGTGCCGCACAGGCAAGCGCATTCTGCAGTTCCGTCACGACGCCGGAGATCTCGTTAAACGGCTTCGTATACTGGTTTGCATAAGATAAAAAACATGACAGATTACCAACCGTGAATACTCCGCCCGTAAGAATCACTGCGAATGCCCCCGTAATTCCTACCGCAGCATACACGATACTGTTGATGAAACGTGTGCTCGGATTCACAATACTCGAGAAGAATGTCGCACGAAGCGAATACTTTTGCAATCTCTCATTGATTTCATCAAATTCTTCTAATGCTTCATCCTCATGGTTGAATGCCTGAACGACTTTCTGATTGCCGATCATCTCCTCAATTAAAGCGGTCTGCTCTCCACGTGTCTTCGACTGAAGCCGGAACATCGAATAGGTTCTCTTCGCAATAAAGCTTGCCACCAAAAGCGATAACGGTGTCAGAATTACAACAACAAGTGTGATCTTGATGTTAATGGAAAGCATAAAAAGAAGTGTTCCAACAATCGTTGCAACGCCCGTAAACAGCTGCGTAAATCCCATCAGAAGACCATCAGCAAAGGTATCTACGTCTGCGATGATACGGCTGACCATGTCTCCGTGGGAATGACTGTCAATGTAACTGAACGGAAGCTTCTCGATCTTGTCGAAAGCGTCCTTTCGGATATCTCTTACAATGTTATAGGTCATACGGTTGTTCGCCATATTCATAACCCACTGTGCCACTGCCGTAATTAAGATCACGATCACGCCCTGCTTTGCAAGCGCAATGATTCCATCGAAATCCACTTTACCTTTTGCAAGGATCAGATCGATCGCTTTACCGGTAATGATCGGGAAGTAAAGGGTGAGTGCCACACTGACGGTTGCCAGAATGATCGACAACACAAGAAGAGGAATATAATGCTTCATATAATGAAGGACTTTCTTTAATGTAGCAAGCTGTCCCTGTCTCTTTTCTTTTGACTGCATTATCTGGCACCCCCTTTGTTTGTCTTTAATAAATCTTCTTTCTTAGACTGTGATTCATAAATCTCACGATAGATCTCACATTTTTCAAGCAGCTGCTCATGTGTTCCGATGCCAGCCACCTGACCGTCATCCATGACGATGATCTTGTCCGCAAACTGGATGGATGATGTTCTCTGCGATACGATAAAAATCGTTTTGTTTCCCTTAAGATTGCGAAGTGCGGCGCGAAGTCTCGCATCTGTCGCAAAGTCAAGTGCGGAAGCACTGTCATCAAGGATCAAAATGTCCGGATTCTTAACGACTGCACGCGCGATCGTAAGACGCTGCTTCTGGCCTCCGGAGAGGTTACGGCCCCCCTGCTCGATCATATAATCGAGCTTTCCTTCCTTGCCTTCCACAACATCCGTTGCCTGCGCCACTTCGATTGCCTTCCACAGTTCTTCATCGGTCGCATCGGGCTTTCCCCAGCGTAAGTTCTCTGCGATCGTTCCCTGGAATAATACTGCCTTCTGCATAACCACCCCGATCTTGTCGCGAAGCTCGGTCAGATCATAATCACGTACATCCTTGCCATCAATCGATACGCTTCCCTTTGATACATCATAAAAACGTGGGATCAGATTGACAACCGATGACTTACCGGAACCGGTACCGCCGATGATACCGATTGTTTCTCCCCTTTTTGCCGTAAAATCAATATCTGTAAGTGCTTCTTCCGACGTGGAAGCATAAGACATCGATACATGTGAAAATGTGACCGCATCGTCCCCGACTGTACGCTTTGTATCCGCATTCGGATTATTCTCAATGGTTGACTTTGTCTCAAGCACTTCCTCGATACGATTGCCGCATGCGATCGCCTTGTTGATCAGGATGATCAGATTGGCAAGTTTAACCAGTTCCACAAGGATCTGCGACATATAGTTTACAAGTGCTACGACTTCACCCTGTGTGATGATGCCTCCAAACACTTCCTTGCCTCCGATCCAGATGACCGCAAGGATCGCACAGTTGATAATAATATAAGTCAGCGGGTTCATCAGAGTCGAAATACGTCCGACCACCATCTGCATGTTTGTCAGGAAATCATTGCTCGCATCAAACTCTTTCGCCTCATCTGCTTCTTTATTAAAAGCACGGATAACGCGGGCACCCTCTAAGTTCTCTCTCGTATGTCCGAGCACACGGTCCAGCCCACTCTGTACTTTTTTAAACAGAGGGATGCTCGCAAGCATAACGGAAAATACAACAACGGAAAGGAGCGGAATCGCAACGACAAACACAAGTGCAGCTTTCACATTGACAGTAAAAGCCATAATCATGGCACCGAATACGATAAACGGTGAACGTAAAAACAGACGCAACACCATATTGACACCAGACTGCACCTGATTGATGTCACTTGTGATTCGTGTGATCAGTGTCGAACTTCCGATCGTGTCCATCTCTGAAAATGATAACGTTCCAATATGGGAAAAAAGCGAATGACGCAGCTTCGTAGCAACCCCAACAGCCGCCTTCGCTGCAAAATACTGAGCCGTAATCGAACAGGTAAGTCCGATCAGTGCCAGCAAAACTAAAACCCCGCCCATTTTAAAAATGTACGGACGGTCCGATACTGCAATACCGTGATCGATGATTGCAGCCATAACAAGCGGCACGATCAGTTCGAATGATGCCTCCAACAACTTAAAAAGTGGTGCGAATATGCATTCCTTTTTATAGTCACGCAAATAAACCAATAATTTTTTCATGATAAGTTCCTTTTTTGAATCCCCTTCCTATTTTATCCGGCTTAAAATTATATCATGCGCGATTCTTTGATTCAAGTAATGTGCCATAAAGATTTGATGCAACGCCAAAAAGACCGGTCAAGCCGGTCTTCTTGTCGTTGAACATTTCATTAATGGCATCCGTGACAGTGTTTGCAGTCACCGCCACAAGATATGGATTTCCCATTCTTTTTATCTTTTATAAGACTTTTAGTAGCTAGTGCAACTACGACAGCGAGTATAACCAATACGATTGCTGTACCCATTACAACCACTCCTTTCAAAATAGGACGACCCATGCATACGTTTTTTCTGATTCTTTGTTAGTATACCCTAACTTTCATTAGTTGTCAACAACTTTATTGATCGTTTTTTACTGGCACATTTTCCATACTTATGTTATAATCCTAGTTATGTAGCATAGCGCTGCATTCCATACACACATTGGAGGGGTAAGAATGCACAGTAATGAATCATCAGAAAATTATTTAGAGACTATCCTTATATTAAGTAAACGACTTCCTGTCGTACGTTCCGTAGATATTGCCAATGAACTCGGTTTCAAGAAATCCAGCGTCAGTATCGCTATGAAAAATCTCCGTGAGAAGGATCAGATTACCGTAACCGATGCAGGTTTCATCTATCTTACCGACACCGGACGTGAGATTGCCGAAATGATCTATGAGCGTCACGAATTACTTACCGAATGTCTCACCAAATTGGGGGTTGATCCTGAGATCGCCGCAGAGGATGCCTGCCGTATTGAACATGTAATCAGCGCAGAGAGCTTCGCTGCAATCAAAGCCCACGTTAGCGATAATTTAAAAATCAACGGATAATTTACATAACCGACATAAGCAGACTTCCATAAAGTATTGCAAGAGACCAAAAGCGGATGAATCATTCATCCGCTTTTTTTTCAACAAAATCACTATAAAATGCACATTTTTCACAAGGCTTACCATAATAGTATCCCTGAATACAATCGGCCGATAATCGCTCGATTTCCTGCAGTTCTTCGCTCGTCTCAACGCCCTCAACACAGACTTTAAGATCTACGCTGTGGATCAATTGAATGACCTGATCCATCACCTGATGCTCATAGGCATTACTGAGCGCCTTAACAGTAAATCCGCGATCCAGCTTGATAATATCAGGCATAAGGTTCCCGATCGACTGAAGGTTGGAATATCCTGTTCCAAAATCATCGATTGCAATCAATACACCTCGTTCCTTCAGTTGCTGCCATACTTTGCGCACCGCCGGAGAATTCTCTACATGTCCGCTCTCTGTTAATTCAATAATTAAACTGCCGGGGCTTAACTGATACCGGTCCAATCCTTCCATAACATCTTTCAAAAAGTCACTCTTCAAAATCTGTATATAGGAAAGATTTACACTGATTTTGAAATCCGGCCTTACCTTTTGACATTTTGCACACATCTCAAGTGCATGGTAAAGTACCCATCTTCCGACTGGGATAATCAGACCACTTTCCTCCAGAATGGGAATGAACTCGATTGGTGAGACACTTTCTTTCTCCGAAGTCCAAAAACGAAGCAGACTTTCCGCAGCAAACAGATTCGTTCCGCCTCTCGCAATGATCGGCTGATAAAATACATCAAATCCTTCATAGTTATTGGAAACAGCCTTACGCAATTCCACAAGTATCTTTCTGCGTCGAAGGAACTTCTCATAATCCTCCACCTGAAAGCAGTAAACCTGATTCTTACCGCGTGCCTTTGCCTCACTGAGTGCAAACTGTGTATATTTCAACAATTCATTATAGTCAACCTGTCCTAACGCTTCTCCGCTAATTACACCTCCCGAAATTGTGAAAAAAGCACGATAATTTTCTTTGCGGATAAACTGATCCACATGGCTTCGGATTGCACAATATAACGTTTTGGCATCTTCCTGTGTTCCACCTGACGGATCGATAATCAAAAATTCATCGGCCACAACCCGAAATACTTTCTGATTTTCTTTCATGCAACTCTGGATGCAATTGGCAACTTCATGCAAAATAAAATCCCCATACTCAACCCCAAACTTTTCATTAATCGTCTTAAAGCTGTCAATACCGATACGAAGAGCAAATCCGTTCGTCATCCTATCATGCTTTTGATTCCATGCCTCCTTGATTGCTAAACTCTCCAACAATCCACTGACATTGTCTGCGATTGGCTTCGTACCAGCCTCATTGATGCATCCCACAAAATACTCCGGTCTGCCGTCTGTCCCCAGAATCATACGCCCTCTGCACGTAATCCAGATTGGTTCTTTGTCTACACCAAGCCAGCGATACGTCAGATTATGTTCAAGCTTCTTTCCTTCCAGCAACAATCCCAGATCTTCCTCAAGTCTTGCAACATCATCCGGATATACAAACTGCTTATGCGTTTCCAACACATTATGAAATGTAAACGATGGAATAGCGAAACGCTTCATTGCTTTCTTCGAAATATAGTACTGATCATTACGCACATCAAAAACATACAGATAGTCATCCATACATGGATCAAACGCTTCAATCATTCCGCAAAAAAGTTCAAACAGATTTCCCCCATTAGTTTCTTCCATATTATTTTCCTCCCAAATTATTTATTCTTCATCATAATGGTCCAAAAAATGATGACGAACACCAGCTTTTTTATATGCAATTACCGTATTGAGATTTACATTTTCTACGCTTCGGAATATATTCTTGGCAATATATGGGCTCTTCTTCTCCAACGAGTGAATCAATTCCTTAATTTCAGCTCTCTTCGACCCTTTCTCCGTTCCCCCGCATGATGCACAATTCTCGGTAAACCGGCACGCGCATTGGATAAAATGCAGATCGTTGTATCGAGCCCAATGAATGATATCGTCCTCCCGTATCAGATAAAGCGGACGGATAAGTTCCATTCCCGGGAAGTTTGTGCTGTGCAGTTTGGGCATCATAGTCTGAATCTGCGCTCCGTAAAGCATTCCCATCACGATTGTCTCGATCACATCGTCAAAATGATGTCCAAGTGCGATCTTGTTACATCCAAGTTCTCTTGCCTTACTGTACAGATGTCCCCTTCTCATGCGTGCGCACAGATAACAGGGAGAATCCGTAATATCCGCTACCGTATCAAAAATTTCCGTTCGAAACACAGTGATCGGAACATTTAATATCTTGGCATTATTCATAATCGTCTCGTAATTGACCTCATTATATCCCGGATTCATAACAAGAAAGACAACCTCAAAATTCTTCTTTCCGTGTCGCTCCAATTCCTGAAAAAGCTTTGCCATCAGCATAGAATCTTTACCGCCGGAAATACATACCGCGATCTTGTCACCGTCCTTGATCATCTCATACTCATTAATTGCCTTCGTAAACTGTCTCCAGATCGTCTTCTTGAACTTCTTAATGATGCTTCTCTCCACATCCTTTGCACGATCGGCAAGACGCTCCTGTTGATCCTCGTCCGGCTTCATGAAGTCTGCAAGCTTTTTTCTCAGATAAGCACGATAACCGCCCTCAACGCTATAAGCCTCATATCCCTGTTCCTGCAGATTCTGTGCGATCTCATCGCTTTTCTGCCCCGTATAACAGATCAGATAAACCGGAATATCTTTCGAAACTTCATCCATTCGTTCACCGAGTTCCTCCCAATAGATATTCAATGCCCCGGGATACGTTTCTTTCTCAAAATCTTCTTCACTCCGAAGATCGATCACCTGTTTATCTCTTGCATCTTTCTGTAATTCATCAATTGTTTTACGATACATTACTCGTCCTCTCATCACTCACTTTACCTACTGATTATAGCATTGTCCACATTCTCTCACAAGATAAATTCGAATCAGAATCCATCCGATTTTGAAGTAAACTATGAATTTTTCGTTCATGGGATGACAATATGAAAAACCTGTGCTATAATACGCATGTTTTAAAACCCGCATGGGTGTGGATTTTTAAAGAGAACTCTTTTTTCGCCACATGACAAGATGTCGTGTGGTTTTTTTGTGTCATTTTTTGGAGGTATATTATGGATCAGACTTTTATGAAAGAACGCAAAATTATCCCTTTGGTACTTTCCATGTCCTTACCTATGGTTTTATCCATGCTGGTAAATTCTCTCTACAATATCGTGGACAGCTACTTTGTTGCTAAAGTAAGCGAAGATGCCATGACGGCACTCTCCCTCGTTTACCCGGTTCAGATCATTATAACCGCCATCTCCGTTGGTTTCGGTGTTGGTATCAATGCCATGATTGCTTATTTTCTTGGTGCCGGAGATGACAAAAGCGCCAATAACGCCACAACACTCGGAATGGTTCTCAGTGCGGTTCACGGGCTCATTCTTACGATTGTCTGTATTGCTTTTATCCCAAAATTTTTAGGAATGTTCACTAAAAGTGATAACGTAATCGCACTCGGCGTCGAATATGCAAATATCGCATTTGCATTTTCCATCATCATTACGGTTGGAATTGCATTGGAAAAAATATATCAGGCTGTCGGGCAGATGAAAGTCACGATGATCGGCATGACAGCTGTCTCTTATACACATCTGACGCTGCCGACGATCTTACGCGTGTAGAT
>URQG01000032.1 GCA_900549895.1 uncultured Lachnobacterium sp. | reverse complement strand
CACCTTGATAACTGAATCATTTTTATTCATTACTCAATTTGTGCTCATACTCCTGAATGAAAGCAGCATTTTTTGCTTCCAATTTCGAAATTAAATCTTTGTGGTCGCTTTCGAACTCATCCGCAGTGTATTTTGGTTCGTACCAATCTTTTGAATCAAAATACTCCTGTATACTTTCATCTTTAAACATTCTTCCATGTCTTGCATATATCTCATTGCGTGCCAGCTTCAGCATCCATGCATCATCCTCGATATCCGCAATATCTGCTTCTGTAAGCTCACGCTCCGAACTCATTGGAAGAATATAATCCGAATTTTCCTGTTCTGCAGCCTCTCTTTCTTTTTCAACCTCATCTTTTGCCTTATTATAGGTCTTTACAAAATTTGCCGCTGCAGAACTGTCGACGGGATCCACATTATCAATATAGAATTTTCCATATTTTTCGCCATTTTTTAAACTTGTAATCTCTGCAATTGTTAACGGTAACAATTCGGAATGGTATGCCGCAATGAGCGTTACATTCTGATCCTCCGCAAAGTATGGCTGATCCAGACTATGATTTACTCCAGACATACCGATCTTCCTGGCCACGTCATTTCCTGCCTCATAATCCTGGTCCATCATATCTGATCCCGCATAATCATACTCCCCCACAGAATCGTAGGTATGATCTTTACAAGACACAGCCCGGATCTGTCGGAAAACACCGTCGGAAAACATCCATGCCAAATCGTAACTGTCCGCAATCAGATTCCAGCCATCGGAAGTCTGTTTGAGATAAATTCCACCAAGCTGCTCACCTCCGTCTATATAAATAGAGGATAATTTAACAACTCGCGTGCCTTTTCTTACCGCTTTATCTCCTTCTACGGTATAGACATCCGCACATATACATATGTTGTTACTTTCCGCATAAACGACGATAAGATCATCGACACCGTCACCGCTCACATCTAATATGGCACTTCCCATAACACCGCTCATTCCTGTCGGATCCTTCCCTTTACAGAGATCGACATTACTTCCCCGTACATCTCCCTTTTCAGAGATAACCTGTTGCAGCTGTTCTTTCAAAACATTGTCGGTCTCTTCTTCCGATCGATTTTCTGAAGCCTGTGTTCCATCTGACACAGTGGTCCAATCGTCATCGGTTTTCTTTGTTTCAACCGGATTATCGTTCCATAAGAGTTTTAATGCGATCAGCACAATTGCAACTACAATTAATGCCGCAACAATAATAAGTACAACGGTTCCTGCTTTTCCCTTTTTCTGTTTCGGAGCTTCCGTCTTTTCCACCTGCTTTTGCGGCTTCGGTGCTTTCGGCGCCTTTTGCTTCTTCGCCTTAGGCTCACTCTTCTGCTCCTTTTGGGGCTTAGGAGTCACTGCAGGCATTGGTGTCGCTTCCCGCGTTGCTGTCGGAACCACTACCGGAGCTCCGCAGCTCATGCAAAACTTATGCCCCTCTTTTATTTCCGCTCCACATTTTGAACAAAACATTTTCATCCTCCCTGTTCTGTTATTTTTCTGTCGAGGCTTCTCCCTGCACATTTGTTACATTTGTCGCAACATTCTGCGCCGGCTGTGCCTGTTGCACCGGAGTTGTGCCAAAACCAACAACCGGAGCTCCGCATGATACGCAAAACTTCTGTCCCGGAACAACGGCAGCTCCGCATGATGTACAAAACGACGCCGCAACAACCTTCTTCTCTTTTACCGGCATAGCATTTCCGCATGTTGGACAGAAAGCTGCATCTTTATCCACCATTGCACCGCATTTACTGCATGCAACCATTCCTTTTAACTCCTGAATCGAATGATTACTCTCCGCAATCTTCTGTTCCGATAATACGATTGCTCTCACATATGCCTCAAGATCCGGTTCCGGATTCTGACGGTATTTCTGGACATATATCTGCCCAATCTGCTCATATGTACTCTTGATCTTTTGCTCTTCCTCGGAAATTACAGAGTTTAATTTAGCAACATCCGCCATGTTCTTTGTCTTTTGGATCGTTCCCTGACCTACATCTGTAATCTTTTTCCCTACTTCGTCAAAAAATGACATACTTTATTACTTCCTTTCTCTCTTTCTCTCCCATTTATTAACCACACTAAATAATAGCCTACCTCTTTTTACAGATTCTGTCATCTTTTATCTGTCTCATTTTGTTTCTGAAAGTTCAATCCGGATGCAATTCCCTGCGCATCCGCTTCGGCCCACTTGCTCTTTAAGTTACTGTTTTGGGCAGCAGCCCTCATTTCCGCCACCGTGTGATATCCATGTTCAATGATAATACCGGGAACTCCGGCTTCTTCCGCCCCTCGTAAAACTCCATAATACTGTCCATGATCTCCGTGCCTGCAAACTACGGTTCCTGACTCATCTGTACTGTCATTATAGGAAATTGTCCATTCCCGGACATTATTCCCGGTGATTTCTGCAAAATCTTTATGCGAAGATATTCCCATGTCATAGCTGACGTCTGCCAGATTCTTCCCTATCTGATTGCATACCGCACAAAGCGTTTGTGATGAAAGCATCCGGTCATTGGCAATAATAATAGGTTTATCAATGGAAATCGGCTGTTGATATGTTGCTGCACCGTTTGCATTATCTTCATTCGCATTGGTATGGATCGATACAAATAAATCACATTGCTGCTCCGCCGCATATGCTCCGCGTAAGCTGATATGGCCACTGTCAAGCGATGCATCCGTATATCCGCCAATGGAAATACTTCCGGTATCCCGCGTCATACAGACCGCAATGCCATATTCCTTTTCCAGCTTTTCTTTTAACTCAAGAGCGATCGGCAAGGCAAAATCGCCTTCTGCATACCCGTAAGAATCCGGTCCCGGTACATCATTTTTTCCTGCATAATGCCCCGGATCAATGCAGATCTTCCAATTGCTGCATAAAACTCCGGGTTCTTTTACCGCAACATAGGCATCGGAATCCCGAAACTGTGGAACAATACGATAAATATACTGTTGCGGATCTGTAGAATTCAGCGCATCCGTGTATTCATAGAGTTGTCCCTTCACATGTTCCTCAATCTTTACTTGATCAATCAAATCCCATGTATGTATCTCTGCCCGGTTGTCGCATCTTTCTATAAAATACCCCGTGACCAAGCCATCTAAATCATCTGCCCACCTGATCTTAATATGACCTGTGTCCTCGCGTTGTGCGCTCAATTCCGGCACATTCACTTTCTCTGCCTCTATCGTCTTTTCCATTTTCTCCGTCTGTGTTGTTCTCAGAATTTCTGTCGACTCCGGCTGCGTATCTTTTATAACGTGCTTAAGGATCACATCGGGGTTCCGTATCGTTTTATCATTTACAGCCTTATGCCATATGACTGTAATTCCCACCAAAAGCAGAACTCCACATAAACAAATGAATGTCTTTCTCTTCAACGCACTGTTTCCGTCCCGTCCTTTCCTTATCTTCGAACGAAACACTGCGATCATTCCGATCACAATAAAAACCAGACTGATCCACTGCGACGTTGTAAATGCTCCCCAGCTTCCGCGAATTGCATCATACCGAAAATACTCGAGTATAAACCGGAATAGACCATAAACGATAAAATAAAATTCAATCGTATAGACAAAATGGAATCGCAATCGCAGAATAATGAGCAATATCGCGATAACCATCAACCCACCGGCCTCGACTAACTGAATCGGAAATAGTTTTACGCCCGGTAATGCATAGGAATTTTCGGGAAATACGACGGCAAACGGACCGTCATACGGTTTTCCGTAACAACATCCTGCCATAAAGCATCCCACTCTTCCAAAGCTGTGAATAAACGGAATAACAAAAACAAAATTGCGGATATATTCCAGTGCCGGAATCTTATGTATCTTTCCTGCAAGGAAAATAAAAAGTATGCCTCCGATCAAGCCGCCATAAAAAACAAATCCACTGAGCATCAATTGGTTTGCATAAGTTATATCCGTAATCCTGTTCCAGTCAATCTGGTTTCTGGATACGATCAGATACAACACTTTTGCCCCTATAAATCCACCAAGAATTCCATAGGCCTCTAAAATAATAAAATCATTGCCATCCTGCTTCGTTTTCCGCAAGATCAGATACGATACAAAGTTGGCAATAACGACGCCCGTAGCGATCAACAGACCATAGGATGGCAATTGCAACCCCATTATTTGTATATATAAATGCATATTACCTCATTTTAAAAGAAAACTCCCGCTTAACGCAGGAGTTTCTTTTCTCATTTCAATTATTAGAGTGAAGATAATCCGCCTGCAACTCCACCTACGCATGCAGCACATGCAACGTATAAGATCAGGCAAAGAACCAAACCAATAATAGAACATACTAAACCGGCTGTAGCAATTCCACTCTTCTCCGGATTCTTTTTACCAAGTGCTCCGAGAACAATTCCGATGATAGCTAAGATTGCTCCTAACCATCCTAAAAGACCACTCGAAAATACACCGATTACAAGTGAGATAATTCCAAGTACTAATGACGCAACGCCCATTTTCATAACCTCCTGGTAAATGTATATTTATTCAACAGTTCTATCTTTGCATTTTTGTCGAATTATGTCAAGATACTTATTTAACAAAAGTATAACACGCTTCAAATATTATCTTACAAAATAGTTTTATAGTAAAAAAGACCAACCATCCGAAGATAGTTGGCCTAAAGTACAATTTATTCGCAAACGTATGGCATCATTGCTAAATGACGTGCTCTCTTGATTGCAACTGTAAGAGCTCTCTGATGCTTAGCACAGTTTCCTGTGATACGGCGAGGAAGGATCTTTCCTCTCTCAGAGATGTATCTCTTTAACTTGTTGATATCCTTATAATCAATGACATTATCCTTGCCACAGAATACACATACCTTTTTTCTTCTACGCATAGGTCTTCTCTTCATTGAAGAACCTTCACGATCAGCTGTCTTATTGTAAGCCATCTTTATTACCTCCTTATTTTTTGAACACCAACCCATTCAAATCGCTTTCAGTGAGGGGTGGCGCTGCATGTTAAGTTTTCTGCGAAAACTCAACACATCTTTTAGTTAAATGGTAATTCTTCGTCAATTCCTTCCGGAATATTCATAAAACCATCTCCGGCAGCTCCGCTTGGTGATGGAGCACTCGGTGCCCCGCCAAAATCATTGCCTGCCGAGCTGTTGTTCTTGCTCTCTGCAAACTCAACGTTCTCAGCTACAACATCTGTCGTGTAAACACGCTGTCCATCTTTGTTTGTATAGCTGCCTGTCTGTATACGACCTTCGAGAACAAACTTCGTTCCCTTGCGGCCGAATCTCTCCAGAAATTCTGCTGTTCTGCCAAAGGCAACACAGTTAATGAAATCCGCTGTCTGCTCGTCATTGTCACGACGGAAGCGACGGTCAACTGCAAGTGAAAATCTTGCGATAGCGGTTGAACTCTCCCCCTGTGAGTAACGGATTTCAGCATCTCTGGTCAGTCTTCCCATAAGAATAACTTTATTCATACGATCTCCTACTTTCTTATACTATGCCTCGTCTTTTCTAACGCATAAGAAACGAAGAACATTGTCCATGATACGAACATCCTGCTCAACCTTTGCAGGAACATCAGATGCAGCATCGAACTGGATGAAGTAGTAGAAACCTTCGCTCATCTTCTGAACGTCGTAAGCTAACTTCTTCTTACCCCATTCTTCAACTTCTGTTACAGTACCGCCTGCACGAGTGATGTACTCTTTTGCCTTCTCAACGGTTGCTGTTCTCGCATCATCTTCGATCTTTGCACTAACTACGAGTGCTAATTCATACTTGTTCATGCGAATTTTACCTCCTTTTGGTCTCTGGCTCGCAGGATCTGCCTGCGAACAAGGAAAAATTAGTTATCACGAGGATATACTATACCATCTTTTTCCCAGTATTTCAAGCCTTTTTTCAAACTTTTTACTCCGGCTTGCGAAGTCCACGGGTATTCTTCTCAACAAGTTTGCGTGCCACCATCACCTGGTGTCCGCAGCCCATGCATTTCAGACGAAAGTCCGCACCAACGCGCAGGATCTCCCACTCATTACTGCCGCAAGGATGCGGCTTTTTTAACTTTACGATATCCCCTACTTCATAATGATACTGATTCATGGATGATTCCTCGTCCTTTCTATGAATATTCCAAATTAAAGTTCGATCTGAGAGAACACGCTGCCAAGTCCCTGCTGGATCAGAAGATCCGCCTGCTTATCGCGCGGTGTCGCACTCTTGTTGATAACGACCAATTTGTTTCCATTGTAATAATCAATCAGACCTGCTGCCGGATAGACCGCAAGCGATGTACCTCCGACAATCAGCATATCCGCATGACTGATGTAATAGACCGCATCCTGCAGCGTCTTCTGATTTAACCCTTCCTCATATAGTACGACATCCGGCTTCACCGGTCCGCCGCACACCGGACATTTCGGCACACCCTCGGAATGCAGAATGTCCTCTGCACTCATCGGCTCATAACAGCGCTCACAATAATTGCGCAGCACACTTCCATGCAGTTCCATGACGTTCTTGCTGCCCGCCTTCTGATGCAATCCGTCAATATTCTGTGTCACGATACCTTTGAGCTTACCTGCTTTCTCTAATTCTGCAAGCTTCTTATGCGTGATATTTGGCTCTGCATCCAGACAAAGCATTTTATCCCGGTAAAAGCGATAGAATTCTTCCGGGTTGTTGCGATAAAAAGTATGACTTAAAATCGTCTCCGGCGGGAACTTATACTTCTGATTATAAAGCCCGTCCACGCTTCGGAAATCCGGAATTCCACTTTCTGTGGATACACCCGCACCTCCAAAGAAGACAATGTTATCCGATTCTTTTACCCACTGCAAAAACTGCTCAACTGCTTCCATTTCGCTACCTCCGTTACATCTGTTTTAATAACTTGGACGCGCACTCCTGATTCGACAGGATCATCAGATGCTCTCCCTCTGAAAATACATAATCCGCAGACGGTGAAATATGCATCTCGGTGCCTTTTTTCACACCAAGGATGTCTACCCCGTAGGCCTGACGGAAATTTAAGTCCATGATGGAATGACCGATCCACTCATTTTTCAACGGAATCTCGTAGATGGAATATTCATCATCCAACTCAATGTAATCAAACACATGATTAATGCTGTAGCGTTTCGCCAGCTTGACCGCAATATCCCGATCCGGATAGATGACTTCATCCGCACCATTTCGGAGCAGAAACTTCGCATGTACGTCTCGATTCGCCTTGCTGATCACATGCATTGCGCCCATTTCTTTGACCAGGCTGGTAACCTCAAGACTGTTCTGGAAATTACTTCCGATACAGACAAAAACAATATCAAAGTTTCCAACACCAAGGCTTTTGACCACCTGCGGATTCGTGCAGTCTCCGATCTGAATGTTCGTTACTTTATAAATCATATCTGCGACTTTGTCCTCGCTGATATCGACCGCCATCACATCATTTCCGAGCTTTAACAGATTCTCACAAAGATGATGTCCGAATTTACCCATTCCTATAATTAAGATTGATTTCATGGTTTCCTCCTTACCCAATCGTTATCTTCTCTTCCGGCAGCGACAAGCCCTTCGCCTCAGGCTTTGCCACCAAAGACAACGCGAACGTCATACTGCCGATTCGTCCGCAATACATCAATATTATGATCACAATGCGTCCCACCACATTGAGATCTCTCGTAATTCCTGTCGTCATACCAACTGTGCTGATCGCCGAATACACCTCAAACAGCACATCACTCATGTGCAAATTGCTTGTTGCAAGAATGAGGGTCACACTGGTCAGTCCCAAAAACAGATTCAGACAAAATACCATACTTGCCCTCTTGATGACTTCGTCTCCGATCCTGCGATGAAATACGTTACATCCGCTCTCTCCGCGCAGATTCGAAACCACATAGATTAAAATAACTGCGATCGTTGTTGTCTTGACACCACCTGCGGTAGATCCCGGACTTCCTCCGATGAACATTAACGCAATCGTCAAAAGCTTACTCTCCGGCTGCAAAGCACCGGTATCAACGGTATTAAAACCTGCGGTACGTGCTGTCACCGAACCAAAAAGCGATGCCAGGATCTGATCCCCCGTTGACATCCCACTTATCGTTCCACCCTGCTCAAACAGGAATAAAAACAGTGCGCCTCCAAAAATAAGGAGCAGCGTCACGGAAATGACCATCTTCGTGTGCAGACAATAATTTTTCCAGCGAAATCGCTTCGATACAACATCACTCCACACAACAAATCCAAGTCCTCCGACAATGATCAAAAGCATAAGCGTAATGTTGATCACCGGATCCGTTGCATATGCAGTAAATGAAGCATACGGCTGCTGCCCGCCCATCAGATCAAATCCGGCATTACAGAAAGCCGATATTGCATGGAATATACTGTAATAGATGCCTTTTACCAGACCAAACTCCGGAATAAAACGCGTTGCAAGAAGCAGCGCTCCCACGCCTTCACACAATGCCGTTCCGATAAAGATCTTGCGCGAAAGCTTTACAATTCCACCGATCTCCATTGCATTGATACTTTCTTTTAAAAGATCTCTCTGCCGCAGACCAATCCTGCGCCGGAATGCCATCGAAAATCCGACTCCGACCGTGATGAATCCGAGTCCTCCGATCTGGATCAAAAGAAGAATTACAAGTTGCCCAAACACATTCCAATGTGTAAATGTATCATATACGACCAGTCCCGTCACACAGGTGGCGCTGGTCGCCGTAAACATGGAATCCAAAAAAGGCGTCCACTCTCCGCTTTGCGATGCGATCGGAAGCGTCAGTATCAGGCTTCCCGCCAATATAATAAAGAAGAAACCAAGTGCAATGTACTGCACCTGATTCAACCGATGGTAACCATGTCTCTCAAAAAGGCCGTTCATTCTCTATCCTCATTCATTTTGTATACAACTGCTGCTCACAAGGATTTTCCTTGAATAGAAAAAATAGACCATATTCCGCGGAATATAGTCTATAGTTGCGGGAACAGGATTTGAACCTGTGACCTTCGGGTTATGAGCCCGACGAGCTTCCAGACTGCTCCATCCCGCGTCAACGCATATATTATAGTTCTCTTATCACCAAAAGTCAACTCTATCTGTCAATCCATTCGTGATTACTATGATGGGGACACTCCCAAGGAGCATCCCCATTCCTAACATCACTTGTTATAATACAGTTTATTCACCAATCTTGAAATTATTCACATTCTTACGAAGTTCCTCTGCTGATTGTTCCGCAGCCTTCGCACTCTTCATAACTTCCGCTGATTCGTTTACAATGGATACCGTCTTCTGTGCAATATTCGTTGTTCCGGCAGCACTGTCATTGGAAGCCTGCGTAATTCCATCGATTGCTTCAGAAATACTGTTGAGGGACGCTAATAATTCTTCCGATGTTGCACTAAAATTAGATACCAATTCGTTGATCTTCGTAGCATCTTCATTATAGTCGTCCGCCATCTTCTCAAAGATATCAAAGCTTGCGACAACATCCTTATCTACAAAATCAAGCAGGCGATTGGAATCATTCGCAAGATTTCCGACTGCAAGATTCACATTCTCTGTCACTGACTGAATATTTGCAACCGCTTCCTGTGACTGTTCCGCCAATACTCTGATTTCTTCTGCCACAACTGCAAATCCACGTCCTGCATCGCCTGCACGCGCTGCTTCGATGGAAGCATTGAGTGCCAACAGATTGGTCTGTCCTGTAATCGTCAAAATCGAATCCGCAAGAATACCGATCTGTTCAACAACCTTTGCATCCTCCAATGCTTTTTGCAGACTGCTTCGTATTTCTTTCTGTACCTGCTCCATCTTCTGTCGATTCTCAACCGCATTGGTTTTCGTCTGTGATGCACGTGAATGAATATCTTCCGCTTCGGTTGCACCTTCCTGTGCACGTGTCGCGATCTCACGCGCCGCATCATCGATCTGCTGCGTCATACTGTTGATCTGATCTGCGGAAGCTGCCGTCTCCTCGGTACTTGCGGCAAGCTCTTCCGTTGTTGCGGATACATCCTCAATCTCACTGTTGAGCGTGAATACATTTGCGTCAATGTTTTCAACCACATTATCAATGTTAACCGATTCATTCTTAACCTGTGCCAAAAGACCTCTCAGCGAATGCCGCATGCCTTCCAGCGTCTTTGCAAGATTTCCGAAATCATCCTTGCGATTGACCAGCTTCTTCGGAACTTTCTGAACAAAATCACCTTCTGCAATAATGTTAATACTTTTCGATAGATTCCTTACTGAATGAATGATATCAACCGCAATCAATGTAACCAATACCCCGACGATCACCAGAAGCACAAAACATGCTCCAATCAGCGCTGTCATCTTGCTCGTTACGTAAGCCGCAAATTCTTCTTCTTTTGCAGCCACTTCATCATCAATATAGTCTGTATAATTACCGGTTCCGACAACCCAGTCAAATGGCTCAAAATATTCGCTGTATGATCTCTTCGGAGAAGATTCTGTCTCGCCTTCCTTCGGATACACATAATCAACATATCCTCCGCCATCTTCTACAGCAACACGGATGATCTCCTTAACCATCTGAAATCCGTTGCCGTCCTTGGCCTCCATACGATTGGTTCCTTCTGAGTCACCTCCAAGAAGTACCACATTGGTTCCGGTAGATGTATCAACCCAGAAATATCCGGAATCTCCGTAACGCATCTGACGTACTTCCTCTGCTGCTACGTCTTTTGCCTCATCCAGCGATGCAAAAACACCCGCTTTATATTGATCATTAATCTCTGACAATAACGACATGACAACGCCAACCTGATCCTTGATCGTCGCATCATAGTTTTCACGGATAGAAGTCTCCAGCGTGTCCAATGACTTCTGCTTTATCTGCCGCATTCCGATTAATGAGAGAAAACACGCTGCGAATGCCAGAAATGCAACCAGAATCGCGATAAGTGTCATCTTGGTTCTTACTTTTAAGTTTTTCATAACGTACCCCCTTATCTTGAACATCCGTACTATTTTGATTTTATCACTTCACAACTTCTTGGTCAATCTTTGTTCCTCTTTGCTAATTTCCATGTTCTTCTTTGCTAATTTCCACCAAATTTCTATAAATTTTGCACAAATTTTAGCATACCCCCATCTGTGCCAGCATTACCGATGCCACAATTCCGACCAGTGTTGCAATAAGAGCCCCTGCCAAAGTGTATCGCGTTTTCTTAACTTTCACAGACATAAAGTAAATGGACATGGTATAAAAGATCGTCTCCGTACTGCTGAGCATGATCGATGCCGCCAATCCGATCACGGAATCCGTCCCATGTGTCTTATATAGATCAAGAAGCAGGCCGGTTGCGGCAGATGAGGAAAACATTTTCACAATTGCAAGCGGAACAAGTTCTGTTGGAAAATGCAGAAATGCCATTCCTCTTGTAAGAAGATCCGACAGAAAATCCAGAAAACCCGACGCACGTAGGATTCCCACTGCAACCATCAGCCCGACAAGCGTTGGCATTATCTCCACAACTGTCCTCACACCGCTTTTCGCACCATCAAGAAAATCCTCGTACACTCGCTGACGGCGAAGCAAACCGTTTCCAACAATAAACAGAATGATAAACGGAATTGCTGCCTTGGATATAAACATGATCATGTGCATGCTGTTCCTCCCCTTTTCTTCAATCAACTCTGCAACCTATGTCGTCCGAACAACTGCCTTATTTTGATAAACACAACTGCTGCCCCGGTCGATGCACACGTCGCGAGGATTGCAGGTCCGATAATAGATGCCGGAGATACCGATCCGTACTGATTCCGATACGCGATGATATTGACCGGAATTAATTGAAGCGATGATATATTCAATATAAGAAAGTCACACATTGCATCTGTTGCCTGCCCCGTATCGGCCTCGAGCTTTCGTAACTCCTTCATCGCCGATAACCCTGCCGGTGTTGCGGCCCATCCAAGTCCCAATACATTTGCAACAATATTTGACGCAATCTGTGTGCGCGCCTTGCCGGATTTCGGTACCGACGGAAAAAGGAACGTAAGAAGCGGTCCCATCCGCTGTGCCGCCCGCTCGATCATTCCCGCACGCTCCGCGATCCGCATGATTCCGACCCAGAATGCCATCGCACCAGCCATAGTAAGGCAGAGACTGATCGCTTCTTTTGCCGACACAAGCGCCTGCTCCGTTACCGCATCCAGATTGCCGGTCAACACCGCATAGACAACTCCGACAACCATCATTCCACCCCATAGATAATTCATGCTTTTTCTCCCCGTCTCATGAAAAATCTGACCCAATTTTTTACAATATATGCCTGTAATGTATACGATATGTCTTATTTTATTTTCATATTATTTTTATCCACATTC
>URQG01000031.1 GCA_900549895.1 uncultured Lachnobacterium sp. | reverse complement strand
GAATATGATTAACAAATTAGTAGACAAAATCAAGAAGACAAATGCACCGATCGTTGTTGGGCTTGACCCAATGTTATCCTATGTACCGGAGCATATTCAGAAAGCTGCCTTCGCAGAGTTCGGAGAGACACCTGCAGGAGCGGCAGAAGCAATCTGGCAGTATAATAAAGCAATCGTGGATGCGACTTATGATCTGATTCCGGCAGTAAAACCACAGATCGCGATGTACGAGCAGTTCGGTGTCGAGGGCGTGAAGGCATTCCAGAAGACGGTTGATTATTGCCATGAGAAAGACCTTGTGGTGATCGGTGATGTAAAGCGAGGCGATATCGGATCGACATCTGCAGCGTATGCAACCGGACATCTCGGTAAAGTACAGATCGGAAGCAAGAGTTACTCTACGTTTGATGAAGATTTTGCAACCGTAAACCCATATCTTGGAACAGACGGAATCAAGCCGTTTGTTGATGTGTGCAAAGAAGAAAAGAAGGGAATCTTCATCCTGGTTAAGACTTCAAATCCATCCAGCGGAGAATTTCAGGACCGCTTGATCGACGGCCGTCCGCTGTATGAGATCGTTGGTGAGAAAGTTGCAGAGTGGGGCGCTGACTGTATGGGAGATTCTTACAGTTACGTCGGTGCGGTTGTCGGAGCAACTTATCCGGAACAGGGTAAGATTCTTCGTAAGATTATGCCGAAGTCCTTTATCCTTGTACCGGGATACGGTGCACAGGGAGGAAAAGGCAAAGATCTTGTTCATTTCTTCAATGAGGACGGACTCGGAGCAATCATCAATTCTTCCCGCGGAATTATCGCTGCCTATAAGCAGGATAAGTATAAGGAGCAGGGAATCACACCGGAGAATTTTGCGGATGCATCCAGACTTGCTGTACAGGATATGATCGCGGATATTGCAGGAGCACTTGGCACAAAGTAAATTCTGCTGGAAATAAAACAGAATTTGATAAAAATTCCGGTTCGGTATGAGCCGGCGATAAGATGGAGTAAAGTATGAGCGAAAAATTTCAGGAAAATGTGACCGTTATCTCGCAGAAGCAGATTGCAGCGGGCGTATTTGATATGGTTTTACAGACAAAGGAGATCGCAGCACATGCAAGAGCCGGACAGTTTGTATCGGTATACAGTAATGATGCGAGCAAGCTTCTTCCGCGTCCGATCAGTCTGTGCGGCATCGACCGTGAGGCGGGAACACTTCGCCTTGTGTACCGCGTGACCGGAGAAGGAACCGGAACGGAAGAATTCTCGAAACTTCAGGCTGGTGATACCATCAAGATCATGGGACCTCTCGGGAATGGATTTACGGTGGAGCCGGGAAAGAAAGCGTTTTTGATCGGTGGCGGAATCGGAGTTCCTCCGATGTTGCAACTTGCAAAGGAGATCAAGGCATCCGGTGTCGCAGAATTTCAGACGATCATGGGATATCGCAATGCGGAGACGTTTTTACTGGATGAGTTTCAGGAACAGGGAGCGGCTTTCGCAGCAACCGAAGATGGAAGTGTGGGAACCAAAGGAAATGTTCTTGATGCAATTTGTGAATTAAAATTAAATGCGGATGTAATTTATGCGTGTGGCCCGACACCGATGCTTCGCGCGTTAAAAGCGTATGCTGAGGAACAGAATATGGAGTGCTATGTATCGATGGAGGAGCGTATGGCTTGCGGAATCGGTGCGTGTCTTGCGTGTGTCTGCAACTCAACGGAGAAAGATGCACATTCGAATGTAAAGAATAAGCGTATCTGCAAAGAAGGTCCCGTATTTCGTGCGAAGGAGGTAGAACTGTAATGAACACATCAGTGAATATAGCCGGAGTGGAATGGAAAAATCCGGTGACGGTTGCTTCCGGAACATTTGGTTCAGGCGCAGAATACAGTGAATTTACAGATTTAAATAAACTTGGCGCTGTCACGACCAAAGGTGTGGCCAATGTGCCTTGGGCAGGAAACCCGACACCCCGTGTTGCGGAAGTGTATGGCGGAATGCTCAATGCCGTCGGTCTGCAGAATCCGGGAATTGAATTGTTTTGCAAACGAGATATCCCGTTTTTAAAGCAATATGATACGAAGATCATTGTCAATGTCTGTGGACATTCTACGGAGGAATATGTGGAAGTTGTAAAGCGGCTTGCAAATGAACCGGTTGATCTGCTGGAAATTAATATTTCCTGTCCGAATGTCAAGGAAGGCGGTATCGCTTTCGGCCAGGATCCTAAGGCAGTTGAAGCTATCACACGTGAGATGAAGAAGTATGCAAAGCAGCCGATTATTATGAAACTAAGTCCGAACGTAACGGATATTACAGAGATGGCACGTGCAGCGGAAGCCGGAGGGGCAGATGCGTTATCTCTGATTAATACGATCACGGGAATGAAGATTGACGTGAACCGACGCAAATTTGTTTTGGCAAACAAGACGGGCGGAATGTCCGGTCCAGCGATTCATCCGGTTGCGGTACGCATGGTATACCAGACGGCACAGGCTGTGAATATTCCAATCATCGGAATGGGTGGAATTATGACGGCTGAGGATGCGATTGAAATGATCCTTGCAGGAGCGACTGCAATTTCGGTCGGCACTGCGAACTTTGTGAACCCAGGGGTGACGATGGGAATCGTGGATGGCATCGAAGAATACATGAAAAAGTATCATGTAAATGATATTAAAGAGTTGATCGGTGCAGTATCGTAAAAACAGTGAAAAATATAAAAATTAAATTGAAATATAATAAAATACAATGACAGGACACCTTTTGGTGTCCTTGTTTTTGAAATAAAACGCATAAAATGGTGCGGTACTGACTGCTCTCAAGGAGAGAAACCTTCTTGATCAGATTCCGGTACTGGTCATCAGTGGGGAGTCGAGCAGCCAGATGGAGAACAAATGCTTTGATTATGGGGTGGTCGATTTCATCGGTAAACCATATAATGTTTCGATCGTAAGAAAACAGCATTCTACATGATCGTCAATGGGGAGTGCGGTGTGTTCTCTCCGAAGCTGATGGAAGCGTTCCGCTTGGTAAGACGCCAGTTCGAGAAATTCTCAGAGAAGAAGGTTGAGTAAATAAGGATGTATGAAGCAAAAGCACCAATGGAAAGAATCCTCGTTCCGAAGGTGCTTGTTTTCATTGAAAACAGGCTTGTGATATGCTAAGATGATTGAGAAATAGTGTTTCACATAGAAATCAGGAGGATCAAGGAATAATGGAAGCTTACAAGAGTGAATTTATAGAGTTTATGGTAGAGAGCGATGTGCTCAAGTTTGGCGATTTTACGTTGAAAAGCGGAAGAAAATCGCCTTTTTTTATGAATGCGGGTGCGTATGTGACCGGTTCCCAGCTTAAGAAGCTCGGAGAGTATTACGCAAAGGCAATCCATGATAATTACGGCGATGATTTTGATGTGCTGTTTGGACCGGCTTACAAGGGAATTCCGCTTGCTGTGGTTACGGCAATTGCATACAGCGAGTTGTACGGAAAGGAAGTCCGTTACTGCAGTGACCGTAAGGAAGCCAAGGATCACGGTGCGGACAAGGGAGGATTCCTTGGAAGCAGCTTGAGAGACGGCGATCGTGTCGTTATGATCGAGGATGTTACAACTTCCGGCAAATCAATGGAAGAGACGGTTCCAAAGGTACGTGGGGCTGCCGATGTTACCATTGTCGGTTTGATGGTTAGCTTAAACCGTATGGAAGTCGGACAGGGCGGCAAGATGAGTGCACTTGACGAGATTCATGAGAAATACGGCTTCGAAGGTAAGGCAATCGTTACCATGGAGGAAGTTGTTGAACATCTGTATGACCGTGAGTGTCAGGGAAGAGTTGTAATCGATGATACGATCAAGACCGCTATCGACGAATATTACAAACAGTATGGCTGCAATTAAGCAGCACAAAAGGATATTGACGATCCTGTATGTTTTATATCTGTGCCTGCTTTTTTACTTTTTGTTTTTCTCGGAGGGATTCGGAAGGGCAGGCGTGTCAGCAGAGTATCGCTACAATCTGCAGCTGTTTCGTGAGATTATGCGCTTTTACCGGTATCGTTATATTCTTGGAAATAAAGCATTTTTTATCAATGTGTTTGGCAATGTGATCGCATTTATGCCAATGGGCTTTTTTCAGCCGCTCCTCTGTGACAAGAAGTTACGCGGAGGTCTTGTCGTGCTGAATTGTTTTGTTGTCAGTCTGGTTGTGGAGACCATACAGCTTATCTTCAAGATCGGCTGCTTTGATGTGGATGATCTCTTCTTGAATACGTTGGGCGGATTGTTTGGCGTATTATTATATTTTGTGTTTCAAAAATGCATGAAACGGGAAGGATAGATAACAGATGAGAAATCGAAGAAGACACAGCTCCTACAAGTTTACGGAGAAAACACATTCCAAGAAGGGAATGGTGGCGACCGGGCTTGGAGTGGTACTGCTGGTCATATATTTTGTTTTTATTCATCTTGCATTCCGAGCGGATGGAAAGCTTTCCATGTATTACGGAAGTGCGGGTGTGATGGCAATGCTGATGTCGGTGGTTGCTGCGGCAGTCGCGATTACCAGCCTGAAAGAGGAAGATTCTTTTAAGCTTTTCCCGAGACTGGGTCTTGGATTATCAATTTTGAGCATGGGATGCTGGATCGGCACCTATGCGATGGGAGTGTATATTTTATGAGTTACAGTAGATTGTATGAATCATCCAATGAGTTTGTTAAAGAACGTTTGGAACTTGTGATGGAGCGTATCGGCCAGATCGCGGATGAGAAGGCTGCAAGTGTCGGAGAAGCCTATCGTGAATATTTTACAGGCGCTTCTGCGTATCTGCTTGTACTTGATTCGCTTGCAAAAAAGGCACTCTCCGGTGAACTTGCTGCCATATCGGAAACGGAGGGGGCCGCATTGAATGGGCGTCTTTATGCGGATGTACAGAACCCGGGATATGAGACGAGTTATGCGAACCCTGCATATGCAGTGGCAAATCTTGGCGAAGCGTACGGACAGATCCTTGCGATGCTTGCCGATCAGTTTCACAGGATCGCACCGGAATGTGCACAGGGCAATTTGCAGGATCTGTGCCTTTTTGCAGAACTGTTTGTAGAGATTTTTAATTGC
This sequence comes from uncultured Lachnobacterium sp., assembly GCA_900549895.1. Classification (GTDB taxonomy): domain Bacteria; phylum Bacillota; class Clostridia; order Lachnospirales; family Lachnospiraceae; genus Roseburia. The sequence goes on along the minus strand of URQG01000031.1, from coordinate 7,426 downwards.
TTTGAAGATGAGGAAGAGTTAAGCGAAAAGGAACTCAAGAACATTGTATATTCCTTTATGCATGACAATACCGAAGTGTTTGAGGAATTGAAGATCCGTCGTCTTGTTATGCCGGAATACGATTATGAGCAATCGATCGTCATGGATGCGGAACTGTCGGATACTTGTTATTTATATCGTTATGGAAGATGTGTCGGCAAAGACGAGATGGAATCGGCGCGTTTCTTAAACACATTTTCGGAAGAAGAGATGCAGGCGATGGCAGATACGTTTACCGAAGGTTTCCGTATCGGTTTTGCAACATGCAATAAAGATATCTCACTTAAGAGTATGGTGGAAATCCGTTATCCGATGGGATTCGAGCGAATGATCCGCTTCGCGATCAGAAACTTTGAGGCGATGGGATTGAAGTCGGTGCTTCGTCCATTCTCTATTTCAGAAAATAAACAGTATGTGTATGATCATCGTGAGGACCGGGGACTCTGGCTGGATAAGCCTTTTATCGAGAGAGTTCTTGAAGCGGACCGGAATGTATGGGAGAAGCTAAAAGACATTGCTCCGGGATACGGAGGACCGGCGGTGATCGATACTTTCGGCACGGAGCCTTTTGCGCCGGAGCAGAAGCCCCAGAATGTGAAGTTTACAGACCGTCAGCAGGAGCTGAGTGTGTATGAGCGCAGCGAGGTCAGCCAGCAGATCAACAAATATATCCATGGTGAAGAGCGCAGCTTTACGATCATTGCATATCCGGTTCCGGCAATCGGCGAGAAGTTCCGCGAGATCTTTGCGGAGACTGTGCGGATCAACACACTGGATTATATGCAGTACCGCGATATGCAGCAGCGTATTATCGATGTGCTGGATACTGCGGATCGTGTACACATTCAGGGAACAAACGGAAATAGGACGGATCTGTATGTGAAGATCTATCCGCTTTCGGATCCGGCGAAGGAGACCGCGTTTGAAAATTGCGTGGCGGATGTCAATATTCCGGTCGGAGAAGTGTTTACTTCGCCTGTGTTAAAAGGCACAGAGGGTAAGCTTCATGTCAGTCAGGTTTATTTGAACGAGTTGAATTATAAGAATCTGGAACTTGATTTTGCAGATGGACGCATTGCTTCCTATCGTTGTACGAATTTCGACACCGAGGAAGAGAACCGCAAGTATATTGAGGATAATGTATTGTTCCATCACAAGACGCTTCCGATGGGAGAGTTTGCAATCGGTACCAACACGACCGCCTATGTGATGGCGCGTAAGTTTGATATCGCAGATAAGCTGCCGATTTTGATCGCGGAGAAGACCGGCCCGCATTTTGCAGTGGGTGATACCTGCTACACGTATGATGAGGATAACATCACATACAATCCGGACGGCAAAGCAATCGTTGCCCGCGATAATGAGATTTCGGCGCTTCGTACCGAGGACATCTCGAAGGCATACTTTAACTGTCATACGGATATTACGATTCCGTATGATGAACTGGGAAGAATCACAGTCATCCGCAAGGATGGTTCCACGGAAGATATTATTGTAAACGGACGCTTTGTTGTACCGGGAACCGAGAAGCTCAATGAGCCGCTCGATGAACTGGATGCGCAGGCGTAACCGATAGATTTTAAGCATAAGCAGGAGGATAAAGACAATGGCACAGGTAGGAATTGTAATGGGAAGCGACTCAGATATGCCGGTTATGGCAAAGGCAGCAGACATCTTAGATCAGCTTGGGGTAAGCTACGAGATGACGATCATCTCCGCACACCGTGAGCCGGATGTATTCTTTGAGTATGCCAAGAGCGCAGAGGAAAAAGGCTTTAAGGTAATTATTGCGGGAGCAGGTATGGCAGCTCATCTGCCTGGTATGTGTGCGGCAATATTCCCGATGCCGGTCATCGGAATTCCGATGCACACCACATCGCTCGGTGGTAGAGATTCCCTATACAGCATTGTACAGATGCCGACAGGTATTCCGGTTGCGACCGTAGCAATCAATGGCGGGGCAAATGCAGGAATTCTTGCGGCAAAAATTCTTGCTACAAGTGATGATGCATTACTTGCAAGATTAAAAGACTACTCCAAGAATTTAAAGGAACAGGTTGAGGCAAAGGATGCACGTCTGCAGGAAGTTGGATATAAGAACTACTAATTACTAATATTATGATTTCCTATTGGCAAATTTTTGCGTTCACGGATATACTATAAGATATAGTAATATGTTCAAATACAGATATTAGGAGGAAAAATAAATGGATTACAAGAATTCCGGTGTTGACATCGAAGCTGGTTACAAGTCAGTGGAATTGATGAAGAAGTATGTGAAGGAGACCATGAGACCTGAAGTATTAGGCGGACTTGGTGGATTCTCCGGAGCTTTCTCTCTGGCTGCGATCAAAGACATGGAGGAGCCTGTTCTCTTATCCGGAACGGACGGATGCGGAACAAAAGTGAAACTTGCTTTTCTTTTGGACAAACATGATACGATCGGTATTGATTGTGTTGCAATGTGTGTAAACGATGTTGCATGTGCAGGTGGAGAACCATTATTTTTCCTTGATTATATTGCATGTGGCAAGAACTATCCGGAAAAGATCGCAACGATCGTAAGCGGTGTCGCAGAAGGCTGTAAGCAGTCCGGATGTGCACTGATCGGCGGAGAGACCGCGGAGCATCCTGGTCTTATGCCTGAGGACGAGTATGATCTGGCCGGATTTACCGTAGGTGTTGTTGATAAGAAAGATATCATTACCGGAGAGAATCTTAAGGCCGGAGATGTACTGATCGGTATGGCAAGTTCCGGTGTACATTCCAACGGATTCTCACTTGTCCGCAAGATCTTTAAGATGGACAGGGAAACATTAAATACATATGTGGATGAGCTTGGAAAGACACTCGGTGAGGCGCTTCTTGCTCCAACAAGAATCTATGTCGGCGCTATGAAATCCATCAAGAATGCCGGTGTTCGTGTGAAGGCCTGCAGCCATATTACCGGTGGCGGATTCTATGAAAATATCCCACGTATGTTACCGGAAGGAAAACATGCGGTCATCGAGAAGAACAGCTATCCGATTCCTCCAATCTTCACGCTGATGGCGAAGGAAGGCAATGTTGAGGAGCAGATGATGTACAATACATACAACATGGGACTCGGAATGATCGTTGCCGTAGATCCTGCCGATGTGGACAAGACAATGGAGGCAATTAAGGCAGCCGGGGATACTCCATACGTAGTCGGCAAGATTACAGACGGAGAGAAGGGTGTTACATTATGCTAAAGATTGCAGTATGTGTATCCGGCGGAGGAACGAATCTCCAGGCGATCATCGATGGTATCGAGAATCAGACGATCACAAACACGGAGATCAAGGTCGTAATCAGCAACAATAAGAATGCATATGCCTTAGAGCGTGCGAAGCAGCACGGAATCGAGGCTGTCTGCATCCGTCCGAAGGATTATGAGAGCAGGGAGGCATTCAATGAAGATTTCCTTGCAAAACTGGATTCCTACAACGTGGATCTGGTTGTTCTGGCGGGTTTCCTTGTTGTGATTCCGCCTCAGATGATCGTGAAGTACCGCAACCGTATCATCAACATTCACCCGTCGCTGATCCCGTCTTTCTGCGGAACCGGTTATTACGGACTGAAGGTGCATGAAGGCGCGCTCGCACGAGGCGTCAAGGTGACCGGGGCAACGGTGCATTTTGTGGATGAAGGAACGGATACGGGACCGATCATCTTACAGAAGGCTGTAGCGGTCGAAGAGGGAGATACCCCAGAGACTTTACAGAGAAGAGTTATGGAGCAGGCAGAGTGGATCATTATGCCACAGGCGATCAATCTGATTGCGAATGGGAAAGTGTCTGTGACCGATCATAAAGTGACAATTCATAAGTAATGAGAAATAATTCAGCCACGGAATCGGGATGTGTGACGCAAAACGATTTGAGTGGCTGGTGTTTAATAACAGGAGGAGACAGATCATGAAGGTTCTTGTAGTAGGTAGCGGCGGACGTGAGCATGCAATCGTAACGAGTGTATCAAAAAGCCCAAAAGTGGACAAAATCTATTGTGCACCGGGTAATGCAGGTATCGCAGCATTGGCAGAGTGCGTGCCGATCAAAGCGATGGAGTTTGACAAACTCGTTGCATTTGCAAAGGAGAAAGCAATCGATTTTACAATCGTAGGAATGGATGATCCGCTTGTTGGCGGTATTGTCGATGTGTTCGAGGCGGAAGGTCTTAAAGTATTCGGACCGCGCAAGAATGCGGCAATCCTTGAGGGATCAAAGGCTTTTTCCAAGGATCTTATGAAAAAGTACCATATTCCGACAGCTGCATATGAGAATTTTACGGATCCGAAGGAGGCACTTGCTTATCTTGAGACAGCAAAGATGCCGATCGTACTGAAGGCTGACGGTCTTGCGCTGGGTAAAGGCGTGCTGATCTGCAACACGCTGGAGGAGGCGAAAGAAGGTGTCCGCACGATCATGGAGGACAAGAAGTTCGGTTCTGCTGGTAACACGATGGTCATCGAGGAGTTCATGACCGGACGTGAGGTATCCGTTCTCTCTTTCGTAGACGGCAAGACGATCAAGATCATGTCTTCCGCACAGGATCATAAGCGTGCCAAGGACGGCGACCAGGGACTCAATACCGGTGGTATGGGTAACTTCTCACCGAGTCCTTTCTATACAAAAGAAGTGGATGATTTCTGTAAGAAGTACATCTACCAGGCAACTGTTGATGCGATGGCTGCAGAGGGCAGACCGTTTACCGGTGTCATCTTCTTTGGACTGATGCTGACCGAGGATGGACCGAAGGTTCTTGAGTACAATGCGAGATTCGGTGATCCGGAGGCGCAGGTGGTTCTTCCGCGTATGAAGAATGACATCATCGATGTCATGGAAGCATGTGTGGACGGCAAGCTGGATACGATCGACTTACAGTTTGAGGATAACGCAGCAGTCTGTGTTGTTCTTGCATCAGACGGATATCCGGTTGCATACGAGAAGGGATTCCCGATCAGCGGATTCGAGAATTTTGAGGGCAAGGATGATTATTACTGCTTCCATGCCGGTACCGCTTTTGACAAGGACGGACGTATCGTGACAAACGGTGGACGTGTACTTGGAATTACAGCGACCGGCAAAGATTTAAAGGAAGCCAGAGCCAAGGCATACGAGGCAACCGAGTGGATTACTTTCGAGAACAAATATATGAGACATGACATCGGAAAGGCTATTGACGAGGCATGAAAAAAGGCATAATTTTTGATATGGATGGTACATTGTGGGATTCTGCTGCGGGGGTGGCGGAATCCTGGAATGACGCGATGCGGCAGACCGGATATGAGCGTAAGCCGCTGACTGCCCGGGACATACAGTCTGTTATGGGCAAAACCATGGAAGATATTGCAGAAATTTTATTTCCTGATCTGAATCAAGCAGATCAGGAAAATTTTTTGAATTTATGTTATCAATTAGAAAATGATTACTTGCGCAAACATGGTGGAGTGTTGTATCCTAATATTAGGCAAATAATGGAGCGTTTGAAAGAAACGTACCATTTGTATATTGTGAGCAATTGTCAGTCTGGATATATCGAGGCTTTTTTGGATTATTATCAGTTCCACGACCTGATCGAGGATATTGCCTGTTACGGTGATAACGGTAAACCCAAGGGAGTTAATATTGCTTTATTATGTGAGCGAAACGGACTTGATGATGCAGTCTATGTTGGTGACATACAAGGAGATTATGATGAAAGCATGAAGGCCGGAGTTCGGTTTATTCATGCTGCTTATGGATTCGGAAGTATTAGGGAGAATGTTCCTGAGATCCATAAGTTCGAAGATCTTGTCGGGATAGTGGATAAGGTATTCAAGGGTTAAGAGGAAATTATGGGAAAGCAAAAACAAAAGAGTAGGGGAACGAAGCAGCAGATGAACAAACCGTGTTATCTGCTTAGTGTCGTTGCGGAACAGAATCGTGAGCGCATTTTGGATTATAATGTAGTTTCGGATACGGTCAGAATGTACAAAATTGTCGATGGTCAGTTTGAGATACTCCATGAGATCACGGATTATATGGATGGAAATGGCATCGGCAAGTATTTCATTGACGAAGAGGACGTGGAGAAATACAGGGAATCGATTGAAAAGTGTTTGGCGGGGCCTTGCGATCAGCTTATTGATGTGCATTACCATGACAAGGGAGAACCATCGGAGTGGTATCGTGCCTATCTGAGCAGTATTGCCGATGAGACGGGACGGGTAACGCAGATTGTCGGTCGTTTCATGTCGGTGCAGAAGGACAAGATGGCCAATGAGATGATACGTCGTCGTGCGGAGATTGATGCATTGACGAATGTATATAATCATAAAGCTTTTGAGGAGAGATGCGAGAAGGAGATTGAAAAAGGCAAGGAAAATGCAATCTTCCTTATGATGGATGTCGATGATTTTAAGATGATCAACGACACGCAGGGGCATAATGTCGGTGATCTTGTACTCAGCCAGACGGGAGCCATCCTGAATGAAGCTGTAAGCGGACATGGTTTCGCCGGAAGACTCGGCGGAGATGAGTTCGCACTGTTTGCGTGGGGACTGGGAAGTTGGGATGAGATGCGCGAATTTGTTTCTAAGTTACGTGACAATCTGAAAACGATCATTTTTGATATGGAGTATTCCGCTTCCATTGGTGTCGGTGTGCTTAACAGTGAGCGTCAGCTCACGTTCCGGGATTTGTATTTTGAGGCAGATCAGGCTGTTTATGCAGCCAAGCATCACGGTAAAAATCAGATAGTATTCTATGATGATATTGATGAGAAGACGGTAAACGAGACGGCAGAAGTGATCGAAAATCCGGCGGAGATGACACAGGATGCAGATGAGAGAGCCATCCTGACGCAACTGAAGGAATGTTTGGATTATTTCGGAATCGAGTCGTTTGATGATGCGATGATGCATGTCAAACAGGCGGTCTGTGTCTTTTACGATGCAGATGTTGTTACGATCGTGGAGAGATACGATGAGGATCGTTGTACGGTGTCCGAATATCATAAAGAGAGTGCGGATATGATGGCGAAGCTGATCGCAGGCGAGGTTGAGCAGAATCGCGCGGAGGCTTTTGCAGAACTTCTCGGAGAGAAGGAAGATATCTTTGTGCATAATCTCAAGAGTATCAGGGAGTCGAATCCGAAGCTTTATGCGCATTTTGCAGACAAGAGAATCTGGTCGGTGATGCTTGCACGCCTTTTTGATGGCGGTCAGTCCATTGGCATGATTCAGGTGATCAATCCGCGTAAGCATATTGAGGATTCTGCTTTGATTCATATGCTTGGGGAATATTTAAGCGTTTGTCTGTTGTTGAACCGGGCGCAGTAATTTTATAATGTACCGAAGAATGAGGGCCTCTGCACAATGTTGTGC